>JANXXZ010000427.1 GCA_025350385.1 Bacteroidales bacterium | reverse complement strand
CCGCCACGAAACTTGCAGGTAGTTGCCAATGAGAATGCTGCGATTCTTACCTGGAGCGCTCCTCTGAGCGGAGATTTTAAAATTACACGTTCTCAGCCCCGTGGACATCTTTCAAATTCTTCCATTGAATACAGCCCGGCTGTTACACAGCGAACTACAGGTGATCAACCAGCCGCGATGTGGGATGTGCTCATGATTTTCAACGCCAGTTCACCGGGACAGGCTGCTGTTGCTACTGATGGAAATTATTTATATACAGCCGATTGGAACGGTCCGAATTTTCATAAATATGACCTTGCCGGGCAATGGATAGAGGATTTTACCATTCCCGGTGCAGGTGAAATCCGCGATTTTGCCTTTGATGGCGGATTGTTCTATGGAACCAATAATACTGTCAATATTCTTAAACTTGACCTCGTAAATAAATCATTAATAGGAACAATTGTAACCAGTTTGCCAAATCTCAGGCACATTTCCTTCGACTTTACGCTGGACGGCGGGAATGGAGGTTTCTGGGTAGGTGGCTGGACGGATGAGAACCAGGTTAAAATGGACGGATCACTTATCCAGCACATTACGTCCTTCAACCTCAGTTCCTGTTCAGGATCTGCTTTTGATGATGCTACTCCCGGAGGCCCTTATATATGGTATTTTGACCAGGGCGGGAATGGGGCTGATATCTATCAGTTTGATATTTTAAGTCAGCAATTTACTGGCTTTGTTCAGGATGCCGGTACACTCCCCGGTTTCCAGGCAGGGAGCGTTGCCGGGGGACTTGAATTCCAATCCTATATTTATCCGGGGAAACAAACACTCCTGGGATCAGTTCAACAGGAACCTAACCTTATCTTTTTATATGAGATGGGTGATCCTTCCACACCACCCTGTGCCTGCATTAATACTTACAGGATATACAGGGACAACAGCCCGATTGCAGATGTTGGTTCAGGCACTCTCGAATACTGGGACACAGGATTGGATCCGGCAACCTACTGTTATAGTGTTACCGCGGTTTACAATCTGACCGGCTTTGGTTTCCCAGGCATGGAAGGAGAATCAGTAAAGGAAGGACCCGAATGCGTGGAAATAGCCTATGGATATGAGTTGCCATTTTCTGAAGATTGGTCTTCAGGACAATTTGAACTCAACCAATGGGTAACCGGACCAAACTGGGTAATTGACGGGCAGGCAGGCAATCCAGCGCCCTCAGCAAAGTTCAAATGGGATCCGATGCTGACCAATTACAGCAGCTCACTTGAAAGTTACTGGCTTAATGCCACGAAAGCTGATTCAACAGTTCCTTATCATATCTGGTTTGATTTTGACCTGAAACTCGATGACCGAACCTCCTCAGGGAATGAGAAAATGGCTGCTGAGGTCTGGGATGGGTATGGATGGGTGTTGGCGGCGGAATATGCCAATGACAGCAGTTTTAGCTGGAGTTCCAGCCACCTGGATATCACCGGCCTGGCAAAAGACAGGGTTTTCAAGCTCAGATTCAGGGCTGAAGGGAATTTTTCAGGGGATATAATTTCCTGGTCGGTAGATTCGATTCATGTTTACTATGAATATCAATTATTTCCTCCGCTTCAGCTTGTTTCGCAGAGGATAGGAACTCCTGGTAATGATGTCCAGCTTACATGGCAACCGCCTGTAGGAGCCGGTGTCTATCTCTGGTATATCCTGGATGATAATACTGCTGAGAATGGTTGGGCCATTAACCCGGGGTATGATTCATGGCTGGGGAATGAATTTATTGTAAGTGATGCAGGGAAACTCAAATCGTTGGAAATATTCTGGCAAAGTAATCAAGGCGGCTTCCCTCAGGAACTGACTGCTGATATCTTTGATAGTTCCAATAATCTTATTGGAACTTCGGAACCCTTTATCCCATCCTCTGACGACTGGGTAACGGTTACCCTGCCTGATATCCCTTTCAGCGGCACATTTTATGCAATGATCCACTGGAACATGCTTTCTCAAGAAACCAATTACTTAGGCTCTGATGAAGATGGCCAAAATGCATCTTTTAATTATGGATGGTATTATGATGGAACTACCTGGGCTCACCTGAGTGACTATGGGTATAATCCCAGTGTTTTCTTAATACGTACTTATGCTTTCTTAAATGGTGATAAATCAGCAGCTAATCCTGGATCAAGCATATGGGAAGCATGTCAAGCAAGAAATGTTCCGGTTTCATTAACACAATCAGGTTTTTCGAGCTTTGCTGTAAACTCTACTTATGGTGTTTCCCAGCTAAATGGAGATTCGCAATCAGATGTTGTCAGTTATAATATTTACAAGCGACATTATGTGGATCCTGTTCCTGGGGGGTATATCACAATGGGTGAGTGGGAATTACTAGCCAATGTTAGTGGTACTGAATACCTGGATTTGAATATTCCGATTAATAACTGCTATTTCTATGATGCTACAGCTGTATATACTGTCGGTGAGTCAGGTCCGTCCAATATTCGGGAAGAATGTTATTTTGACAATCTGAAAGAACCAAATGTTTCTGGTATCCGCTTGTTTCCCAATCCTGCTTCAACTTTTCTGAATATTGAGAATTGCCTTGACATTATAAATTTAACAGTTTATAATGCGCAAGGTTCGATAATCATGCAAATAATCCCTGGCAATGATATGCGGGTAACTCTAGATGTCTCTGATTATTCTCCTGGTCTTTACAACTTAAAGTTTACAAAGGGGAAAGATACGTCGATGGTTTACAGGTTCATCGTTATCCGGTAGCTGAAAGAGTATTTTTATTATACTGTTTTTCCTTGCTTTTGTAACCTGAATTTGGCAGAAACCAATGAAATTCAACCCTCAGATACATCACCGGCGATCCTATCGCCTTCGGGGATATGATTATTCAAGGCCTGGCATGTATTTTATCACCTTAGTTGTGAAGGACAGGCTGCTTTCATTCGGGCAAGTTGAAAACGGGGAGGTAAAGTTGAGTGAAGTTGGCATGACTGCTTATTCCTGCCTGGAAGAAATACCCGTTCATTATCCTCATGTATCCTTGGGCGAATTTATCGTAATGCCCAATCATGTTCATTTAATTTTGATTCTAAAGGACTCGTTTCCGGAAGAAAATACGGATGTCTGGCCATGCCATGGCATGGCCAGACAATTTGGAAAACCGATAGCTGGGTCGGTTTCAGTAATTATCAATCAATATAAATCAGCAGTTAAGAGGTGGTGTAATAAAAATGGTTTTGAAATATTTCAATGGCAATCAAGATTTCATGATCATATTATCCGCGATGAACGGGCTTTTCGAAATATTTCAAAGTATATAGTGAATAATCCCGCAAAATGGAATCAATAGCCGGGACTTGAATGAGCCGGGACTTGCAATGGCAAGTCCCGACTTTTTCACTTAGATTTGCGGTCTGAAACTAAAATCCGATTCCTTCTGGAAACTGCCGGCAAAAATAACTTTCAATCCCTCGACCAGGCTGGTTTTGAGTCACTGTTCCGCAGTGAATTCAAGGGGCTGTGCTTTTTTGCCCTCAAGTATGTGAAGGATTTTGAATCCGCAAAGGAAATCGTACAGGATGCCTTCATCAGCCTTTGGGAAAAACGCGAAACCATTGATACCAGCCGGCCGGTGAAATCGTACCTCACCACCATTATTCATCATAAATGTCATAACCATCTCAGGGATAGCCGGAAATTTAATTCTGACCTGCTTGGGATAGAGAACCTGCTTGAAATATCAACCTCCGGACCTACCGATTCCCTGGTTGTGACTGAACTTGCTGAAGCCATTAAAATGGCTATTGATGAACTACCCGAAAAATGCCGTAAAATTTTTATCCTGAACCGTTACGACAATCTCAAATACCAGGAAATAGCCGATAAGCTGCAAATTTCACAAAAAACGGTGGAGGCCCAGATGTCGAAAGCCCTTCAGCATATGCGGATCAGGCTGGCAGAATACCTGGTTGTAGTGGTTGCACTGATGCTTTTTGCTTCGGGGTGGAGGGTTTGAAAGAGAAACTTTTTACAAATATCACTAAACACTCAAACTATAGTTCAAAATGCAAAATGCAAAATGCAAAACCAGCCGAACATCACTAACCTATTAACGCCGAACGCCGAACACTGAACTCCGAATGTCAAACGCTTAACATATAACATATAACGCATAACGAATAACAAATAACTTTCTCCATCCCGATAAGGGTAAACCCCAACTCAGGTGTATAATTGACAGAAAGAAACCATGAACGACAACCTCACATACTACACTGACCTGATTTCAAGGTATTTCGCCGGAGAAGCAACTCCTGCTGAAATACTGTTGATTTCGGCCTGGGTAAAGGAGGAACCGGAGAACAAACGGCTTTTTGTAGCATACCAAAAAACCTGGCTTGCAACGGAAAAATCGATGCTGGATTCCAAACTGGATGTGAACGAAGAATGGAGAAAACTGGTTTCGCTTATGCCGACTGCATCTGTTAATACTGATCCGGAAGTTGTTCCACTTCTGATTGTCAGAAAGAGACCGGCATTTGGCATCAGGAATTTGTGGAAAGTTGCTGCAGCCATAGTTATTCTGGCTGTTTCAGCAGCAGTAATGTTCTATTATTTTTCAAAACCCGGCACGGTTGCGCTTACAGCTGATAACGGGAATATTGAACAAGTGCTGCCCGATGGATCAGTGATTACGCTCGCCCTGGGTTCAACAATTGAATATCCGGAAAAATTTACCGATACACGAGAGGTGAAACTCACGGGTGAGGCCTATTTCACTGTGACCCACGACAAAACCAAACCGTTTATCGTAGCGGGTGAGAATGCAAGGGTAGAAGTGCTTGGCACAACCTTCAACGTGAATACCAATGCCGGCAATGCAACTATGAGTGTGGTACTTACCAGCGGTAAAGTATCGCTCTATTACGAAAACCATACTTCCGGAAACGTCATCCTGTTGCCAGGTGAAATGGCCGAAATATCAAGGACGGAACAAAAGATCACCAAAACAACTCATGTGGATCCCAATTATATGGCCTGGAAAACCGGGAAACTGGAATTTGATAACCAGGATTTAGGACAGGTTATTGCAACCCTGAACCATGTTTACCATGCTGATATTAAAATTGCAGACGTCGGAATCAGGAACTGCCGGATTACAGCTACCTTTGATAGTCAGCCGTTAACATCCGTATTGAATGTGTTGAAGGGAACGCTTGACCTGCAGGTAGTTGAAAAGGGAAAGACGGTTGAGCTTTCCGGGAAACCTTGTCAATAATCATTATCCGGAGCCGAATTTGATTCCTTGTAAAAGCACATTCAAGCTAGTTCTCATTGCCCTTTTCCTTGCGGCAAATGCTGTTGTGCATTCCCAGAATTTAGACAGGAAAATCAGCATTTCGGCCGACAATAAGCCGCTTGGAGACGTCATTACCGAGATCGGTGTAAAGGGAAACCTGCTTTTTTCCTATAGTTCGCAGGCAATCCCTGTTCAGAAAAAAGTAAGTGTAAAGGCAAAAGACGAAGCCGTCAGAAGTATCCTTGACCGCGTTCTTAACCCGTTGGGTATTCAATATTTTTTATCCGAAAACCAGGTCATCCTTAAACCGGTCCGCAAATCAGTAACTACAGCATCAGTTTCTGAACAAAAGCCGAAGTACACTTTAAGCGGTTACGTGAAAGACAAGGCTACCGGTGAAATACTCATTGGCGCCAATGTGTATGATAAGACTTCGTGGCAGGGAACTACCACAAACGGTTATGGTTTTTATTCGCTCACACTTCCCGAAGGCCATTACAATCTTGCTTTTTCCCTCATTGGTTATTCCCTGGTTGTTCAGCAGGTTGAGCTAAAAGAAAATATTAAGCTTTCTGCCACCATGGAAGTAGCCGGGATTGATATAAAAGAAGTAGAGATCAAAGGCAGTACCGATGATCCGGGTGCAACCGGTGGCAGCGCGGGTGAAGTGCGTTTTTCTTCTTCAACGCTGCATCAAATGCCCGGTTTTGCAGGAAATATTGATGTCATCAAATCGCTGCATTCAGTCCCCGGCATCAACAGCTTTGGCGACGGTTCCACTTTTTATTACGTGCGCGGGGGCAACAGCGATCAGAATCTTTTGCTGATCGATGATGCTCCTATCTACAATCCTTCTCATTTATTCGGTTTCTTTTCGGCCCTGGCGCCTGATGCCATCAAGGATGTAAAGGCGTATAAGGGTGATTTCCCCGCTTCCTATGGCGGGCGGTTGTCATCGGTGATTGATGTGAGGGCAAGGGACGGAAATATGAAACGACTTGGGTTTTCGGGGAATATCGGACCATTTACTTCTGATCTTACACTTGAAGGTCCACTTAAAAAAGATGCAAGCTCTTTTATCATTTCCGGCCGGCGCTCAAACCTGAACTGGCTCAATTTTTCAAGTGCGGCTAACCGGACCTTCAGCATCAATTTTTACGATCTGAATGCCAAATTAAATATCAGGCTAAACGACTACAACAGGATGTTTGTAACAGGATTTGCGGGGAATGATGATTTCAGCCGTTTTATTAATTCTTCTGTGCAGACGTTCGGTATCCAATGGAAAAATTCAACCGGGACCCTCCGTTGGAACCATATTTTTAATAACAAGCTCTTTTCCAATACCACTGCCTGTTTCAGCCAGTATAACTATTACCTGTTTATGTCGAGGCAGCAAAATGATTACTGGAATTCGGCTATCTCGAACGGAACGCTGAAAACGGATTTTTCATGGTATCCTAATCCCGAAAACACTTTGAAAGCAGGCATTGAGGTTAGCAGCCATTTTATCAACCCGGGGAATGTTCATTTTTCGGATAATGAAATTCAACGGTTTGCACCTGTGGTTCCGCAATATCGCTCCCTGGAATATGACCTGTACCTGAGCAATGATCAGAAAATAGGGGACAGGCTATCATTACGCTATGGATTACGACTCTCGGCATGGCGGGATATGGGAGCTTCCTCGGTTTATTTCTTCGATGCCAACCATAAAGTTATAGATACCGCAAATATTGCTGCCAATGCTATTTATGCCGGATTTTTCAACTTTGAGCCCAGGCTGAGTGTGAGTTATGCGGTTGGAACCTTGTCCTCATTCAGGCTGAGTTACAGCCGTACCGTGCAATACCTGCAGGTGCTTTCCAATTCAACCAGCCCTTTTACATCCCTGGAAGTATGGGCGCCGAGCGGCCCCAATATCCAGCCCCAGAAGGCTGACCAGGTTACGCTGGGGTACCTGAAAAGATTTGACCATGCCGGTATTGATTTTACCGTTGAAACCTTTTATAAGCGGTTCATGCATCAGCTGGAGTATAAAGATCATGCCAATATGCTATATAATCCTCTCATCGAAGGCGAACTCCGCTTTGGTGATGCCTGGTCGTATGGGATTGAGGTTTTATTGAAAAAATCGGAAGGTAAATTCACCGGCTGGATCGGGTATTCGTATGCACGGGCTATCCGAAAGGTTGAAGAGATCAACTCCGGGAAATCCTATCCAGCATCCTATGATCGTCCGAATACCGTTTGTCTGAACATTTTCTATCGGACGGGCCGGCATTGGGATTTCTCAGCCAACTGGGTTTACCTGAGCGGAACGGCCATTACCACTCCAACCGGATTTTACCGGTATAACGGTTATACGGTCCCGGTTTACGGCGATAAGAACAACGACCGCCTGCCCGATTACCATCGCATGGATCTTTCAGTTACCTGGCTCATCAGTAAGCCTGAAAACCGTTTCCGGCACAGCCTGGTTCTGTCAGTTTATAATGTTTATGGCCGTAAGAATCCCTTTTCAGTGAACTTCAACAAGATCATGGACGATAACGGGAAATTTTATGTACCCACCGATCTGGATGGTAACTATGAACTGGTTTCAACCAAAATGTCGGTAGCCGGGGCAATTCCATCCTTAAATTACACGTTCAGGTTTTAAGGCCTGCTTTTATAAAAATGACAGTTAAAAGATCTACTAACCAGGAATGAGAAAAAAAGGAATTTATATTGTATTGATGTTGATCCTGGCAGGCTGCGACGAAAAAGTGGACTGGCCGCTGCAAAACCGGAGCAATGATTTCATCGTGGTGGATGGGATCATTACAGATGAACTGAAAACGCAATCGGTTACAATTACCAGGCCTGTCGTCTATATGAACGAAATTCCTGCTGTAGTTTCAGGTGCAGAGGTGATTGTCAGCGGGAATAGCAAGGTTTACCATTTTTCAGAGAAACCCGGACTTCCGGGGAAATACTACTCGGATATTGAATTTGCCGGGAAAGTGGGTAAAGAATATTCTTTGCTCATCAATTTTGAAAATTCAGTTTATACTGCAAAAGCCAGCATGTTGAACGGCATCGACAACTTTGTGACTGCAAAATTTATCCGGGATAAGAACACGAAATTATTCCATATCAACTGGGCTTCGAATCCTTATGCCCCATTGCGGCCGGCGATGTTTGAACTTTTGCTTGACTGGTCGAAGGTGCCGGGGTACCTGAATGCTGATTCAGCCTCTACACATGCCAGGTTGCTTTATTATTCCTTACCTACGCTGGATGTGAGTGAAGTGCTTTCGCCTGCTATGGAAACTGTTAATTTCCCGGCTGGAACAATTATTACGGAACGCCGCTATTCCCTTTCGGCCGAACATGCTGCTTTTATCCGTGCCCTTCTGTCGGAAACGAGCTGGCAGGGAGGGCTATTCAATTCTGCAACTGCCAATGTGCCGACCAATATGAGTGCAGGGGCCGTGGGATTCTTCGGGGCTTGTGAAGTGAATGTAAAAACGGAGGTGGTTCTGTGAGTTGGTTAGAGATAATGAGAGGGGCGAGGATACGAGTGTAGGACCGACTGGGCGATAGAGCGATGGAGCGATGGAGCGGGGGAGCGGGGGAGCGACTGGGCGATGGGGGAGTGAAGAAGCGGCTGAGCGAGGGTGAGAGGGAGCGAGGGCGAGAGGGCGTGAGGGCGTGAGGGCGTGAAGGTGAGAGGGAGAGAGGGAGAGAGGGAGAGAGGATAATAGAGGAACCCGGCACACGGAACCCGGCACATATTCGTGGTGTTAACTGTGTTTTGGTGGTAAAAAACTCTTTTCGGAATATTTCTTAAAAAAAATGACATCAGGATAAGGGTAAAAGTAGTTCCGGGTGTATTATTAATGAAAACAACATAACGGGATCATTACCCCGTGGAAAAATTAAAAAATCAATCTTTCAAAATCCTTAAAACCTTAACCATGAAAACACACAACCTGATCCAACTAGGCGCTCTTTTCCTTACAGTATGTGCCATCTCCTTAACCGGATGCAAGAAAGACAATATCGACAACGGTAATTCTGATTCCACATCTATGGAACAGCTTGGTACTGATGAGACCAATATGGAAGTAGTTACCGATGACGCAATGAAAGATGTTGAAGGCGTTTTGTCCTATCATCCCGGAAATTTCAAATCAACTGCCGGGATTCCGTGTAATGCTACGGTTGATTCAACGGCAGTAGTGAATGATTCTATAACGATTTACATCACTTACAACGGCCTTAACTGCAACGGAACACGCAACAGGGTCGGTAAAGTTGAAATCAGGAAAAAAGTTGGAACGCATTGGGGCCAGGCCGGGGCAACCGTTATTGTGAAACACATTGATTTTACGGTTACCAGGGTAGCTACAGGGAAAACCATAACAATAAACGGCATTAAGACATTCGAAAACGTTAGCGGTGGCTTTGTCTGGCAACTGGGTACAACACTCACTTCGGTAGTACAGAAAGTAAGCGGAAATATGTCAGTTTCTTTTGATAACGGAACCAGCCGTACCTGGAATATTGCCCGCCAGCGGACCTATACCGGTACTCCCGGAGCGCTTATACTTACCAATGACGGGTTCGGCGTTGAGGGAGAATATTCAAACCTGGTTACCTGGGGAACGAACCGCCACGGCGAACAATTCTATACCCAGATTACCCAGCAAGTAGTACATAAAGAACTTTGCGGATGGGATCCTGTCTCAGGAATAAAAGTTCACCAGATTCCTTCAAATGAGAAGAGTGCTACCATAACCTTCGGTTACAACAACAATAACGAACCCATAACCGGCGATGAATGCCCGACCCGTTTCCGCGTTGACTGGCAAAAAGGCAACCACTCGGGAACAAAATACATCCAGCTTCCGTAATACTCACCTTTTCTGATAAACTCCTGAGGCTGTCCATGATGGGCAGCCTTTCTTTTGATAACGCAGGAAGAAAGTGGCATCAACAGAATGTTTCGAGTTTTTTTAGTAATCTTTTTGTTTAGAATTCCCTGGGCTCACTTGTCCCTGTAGCAGGGGAATGTTCATCTGGAACCCAGTAGTAATTTCATCGCCTCCAGGTTTCCCTTATTATTAATTTCCTTTCCTTCAGGAGTAAACAGGAAATCAATCTGGTTCTGGTACCGTTCCACAATCTTACCCCGGACCATTTTCATGGTTGAGTTCATCATGTGGTTTTCTTCCGTAAAGCCTTCACTCAATATGCTGGTAGCTACCGGCAGCCAGCGTTGGGGAAACATGTTATGATAATGCCCGTGTTTACGGTAAGCCTGTAGTTCCTTATCCAGTTTGTGAAGAGCCAGTTGCTGACCTTCGGGACTCTCAGGGGTATGATGCTTATGATGAATATATCGTTTTAGCGCTTCCCTGTTAGGCACCAGCAGGCAAACAGTATATGGGCTTTGATTGTTGTAAAGCATACACTGGTCAATGTACTCAGTTTGGGCAATGAAGGCTTCTTCAATACCTTCAGGACTGTATTTTTCGCCATCATCGGCAATGAGAAGGCTTTTAAAACGGCCCAGCACATAAAGGAAACCATCCTGATCCATATGGCCAAGGTCCCCGGTAAAAAGCCAGCCATCGCGCAGGCTTTGCGCTGATGCTTCTTCGTTTCTCCAGTATCCCAGCATCACATTGTCACCTTTAACCACAATTTCTCCCGATTCACCTACTGGAAGCTCATTGCCGTTATCGTCACATATTTTCAGTTCCAGGTTTTTAACCAGGAAACCTGAAGAGCCGAGCTTGTGTTTTGTTAGGGTATTAGATGAAATAACCGGTGATGCTTCAGTGAGTCCATATCCCTGGAACATAGGCATGCCGACAGCGTAAAAAAACCGTTGAAGTTCTATATCGAGCAACGCACCGCCCCCGATAAAGTATTCCAGCCGGCCACCAAAAGCTTCGCGTATCTTGCTGAAGAGTATTTTATCATAAAGTTCAACAAGAGGTTTGAGTATTTTAGTCATCCCTTTGCCTTTATCCCAGCCTATCCCGTTGTATTTGTATGAAACCCGCAAAGCATGCTGAAACAGTGAATGGATAACCGGACCTTTGTCGCGAATGTTTTTCTCAATATTCTTTCGGAAATTTATAGCAAGCGAAGGTACGCTCATGAGCAGATGCGGGCGGTTTTCCCGGATGTTGAGGGGAATATTCTTCAATGTCTCCATTCCGGTTTTACCTGACTGGATGGAAGCAAGTGATGCCCCCTTTCCCATCATACAATAAATGCAGGCTGTGTGGGCAAAAGCATGATCCCAGGGCAGGATAGCCAGTGTAGTATAGTAATCGGGAATATCGGTGAGTGTATATGACTGTAATACGTTGGCCACATAATTCCAGTGTGAGAGTATAATGCCTTTCGGGTCGGCAGTGGTTCCGGAAGTGTAGCAGATATTAGCCGGGTCATTGGGCTTAACTGATTCCCGGACTAAATCAAATTGATCCCGTTTTGTTTCCAGGAAGGTTGCCCCCATTTCCAGTACTTTACTGAAAGCAATTTCCCCCTCCTCTTCGTTTACTTCACCCTCCAGGAGGATCAGTTTTTCAAGTAAAGGCAGATCCTTGCGGGCAGCACGTACCTTTGCTGCCTGCCGCTCCGAAGCAATGGCAAACCGTGAACCTGAATGCCCAACCCGGTACCTTATTTCCTCAGGCTCGGCCAGTTTGACTGACATCGGCACATTGATGGCACCGGTATACAGAATTCCCAGTTCGCTGATGATCCATGCATTGCGTCCTTCGGACAATAAAGCTACCCGGTCGCCTTTTTGCATGCCCAGCGCCAGCAGGCCCGCTGCAAAGCGGTGAACCTGTTCACGGGTTTGTTCATACGTGGTGCCTTCATAGGCTGAACCAGTTTTTTCCCACATGTAGACATTGTTGGAGAAATTCCGGACACTCTGCTCAAAAAATTCGGGGATGGTTTGCATAGGGATTGGTTTCGGGAACAAACAGGAATGAATAAATCATTGGAAACTTAAATCGCAGGCCTCTATGCACAAATATGCAATTTTTTTTCGAAATAAACGGTTGGATGAAGAAGTTGAATTATCCGATACCGGACGTTGAGATCAATTTTTCAAGTCTTTCAAGGTTGATTGAATTCCTGTGAAACTCTCCCATCCACCGGGCGCATCGGTTGGCATCCAATGGTAATCCAATCACCGGGATGTGGTATTTCCTGCATTTACGCATTCCCCATACCAGTTCCGGGATACAGGCGATACCAAGGATTCCCAGGGTTTGATGGTTGCTGTAAACTTCTTTGGCTTTTTTGGAAATACCTGCTCCCATCCAGATATATGTTTCGATATGATACTTGGTCAATAATCGGCTGATGTAATGCTCATAGCAATTTTTCGAACAATGCCTGCATCGATAATCGAATGAATCAGGTGTGGACTTGCATTCGGTTGTAAAATCCTTAAGGCAATGTGGAAGCAGGGCAATTTTTACGCCGGATTCCAGGAACTGTTGAACATGGATCCTGTTTGTGATCTCGATTTCAAGCATATACAGCTGGTACTGTTCAAGGGTGGTGCCCTGACAACGATCCCATAGCTTTTTTGCCAAAGACAAATTCCTCAGGTGTTTGGCTGCTTTAGAAGTATAATCATCAAGATGTTCATGAAGAAGCTGCTTTAGCCAGGAATTGAAGAGAGAATTTTCTTTCCGGCCAGTAATTATTCTTAGTACCCTTATCCTTTTACTCTTGGATTGGATGGCTTTCAGCAGTTGTTCCGGTTCCTTCCACGTTTTTATTACCCGGTCGGCAATTTCTTCAATGCGCTGGTAATATTCATCAGTCGAATCACTTTTGCCAAAAAGTGAATAGGTTTTACCTTCAACAGGGTCATATGGTATTGATATTCTGTTCAAAGCAGATCAGGAAGTTGATTTCAATTATAATTTGATGTTCACAGAATGTTTATTCAGGAGTATTCACTGAATTGAATACAAATAACATATAACTGTTATCTGATCAAATTTTTACTCATTTCCCCCGATTCAATAACACAGAAATCATCCATCCTGGTTCTGGCCGTGCGGATCATTGCGGCTGCCACATCCTTCGCCCATACCGGTTTATATTTTTTCAAACCACCGAAAAATAATAATCCCAGGGCTCCCATCACGGATTGCGCTACCCGCTCTCCACTGCGGAATTCTGCCCGTTTACCCATCAGCAGGGAAGGCCTGAAAATGAATTTGCAGGGAATGGTGAGTGCTTTTATACCTGCTTCCATTTCACCTTTTACGCGGTTGTAAAAAATACCTGACGATGCATTTGCTCCCATTGCACTGACGATCAGCAGTTTATTTATTTTGTTCTTCTCACAAAATTTTCCTAACCCAAGCACGTAATCAAGATCAACTTTCCGGAATGCCTGCTGCGAACCTGCTTTTTTTATGGTTGTACCTAATGCGCAATATACCTCGTCAACGGGCAAAACGGGAACTGTCTTTTCAATCTGTTCAAAATCAACCAGCTGTTGAATAAGTTTCGGGTGTTCGTTGGTAGTTTTTTTCCTGACTAAGATAATTATCCTGTCGTATGCAGGATCGGCGATTAACTGTTGCATAAGTTCATTCCCTACAAGGCCTGTTGCCCCGGCTATGAGCGCGTTTTTTTTCTCCATTTGGCTGGTAATTTGAGCAAAGATACATCCAAATGAAAAGAATCATCCAGATAACAGATGTTAAGTTAATTATTGCTTTTTCCCGATGTTGAAACAGGATTGAATCGATGGAAAGTTTGATATATCTAATCTCACCCA
>JANXXZ010000416.1 GCA_025350385.1 Bacteroidales bacterium | reverse complement strand
AGCTATCACTTATGTAAATATCGACCTGACCAAAGACGTTCGTCACCTTACAGTGTACAACGCCCTCGGAAAAGTAGTTGCTGAACAGAACATCACCCGTGAAACATCGGTGAAACTGAGTACAGTTAACTATGCAGCCGGTGCTTACAGTGTGAAGTTCACGACAGCAAACGGCGACACCTTCAGCCGTAAGTTCGTTGTGACCAAATAATCCTTAATTGGAATCATGAAGAGGGGCCCCGAAACGGGCCCCTTTTTCGTTGTATGCTGGATAGTGAATAGCCACCAGCCACTAGCCACTAGCCATGAGAGAACAGCCATGAGGGAACAGCCATGAGGGAACAGCGAATAGCTAAGAAGGAACAGCTACCAGCCACCAGCGACTCGGGATCAACAACTTTTAAGGAACATCTGAAATAAAACTCACGCTATATATTCAAGTGAAGTTAGGGTTGAATAAAATACATAAATTTTATGAAGCCCTGAAAGGGCTTAACAATGAATAACCGTGGGTGAAACCCGCGGTAAAGGATCTCCCTCCTTTTGCAGCCCCGGAGTGGGCTGAACATGGCCAATAGAGTTCAACCACGGAACTGGTCCTTGTTGGCATCTGTGGGGTTGTCGAAGCTGAACATGGATAATATAGTTCAACCACTTCGTGGCCGTGTCCAATCAGTATTTCATACCGTGGGTTAACACCCACGGTTATTAAAATTTAGCCACTTCGTAGCAATTGCATACCAATTATTGATTCGAAATTTTCACTTGTCGCATGTCCCTTTTTCCTTTTTACAAGTCACTTATCCTTTTCATTATTCACTATTCACTTTTTCTGGGTCCCAAGTCGCTAGTCGCTTGTCGCTCTTCACTTTTCACTTGTCCCTTCCTCCTAAACCACTACCTTTGCAGCATGATTTCGGTAAGCAATCTTTCAGTTCAGTTTACGGGTAACTACCTGTTCGAAAACGTTTCATTCCTTATCAATGACCGCGACCGCATCGGTTTGGTTGGCCGCAACGGGGCTGGAAAAACCACCCTCATGAGGATATTGTGTGGTGAAATGGAGCCTGAAAGTGGTGATGTTGCCAGCCCTTCCGGGAATACGGTAGGGTACCTCCCCCAGGAAATGGCAACCGGCAGTAAACTCAATGTGCTTGAAGAAGCTATGACTGCATTTGAAGAGGCACGCAACCTTCATGAGCTGCTTGAGCGGTATGCTAAGGAACTGGCTGACCGCACTGATTTTCAGACCGATTCGTATGAAAAGCTTATCCACCGTTTTAATGAGGCGAATGACCGTTTTCACCTGATTGGAGGGCAGAATATGCAGGAGGAATCAGAAAAGGTATTAAAAGGCCTTGGATTTGACCCGGTGGATTTTGGGAAACCCATGGGTACATTCAGTGGTGGATGGCAGATGCGGGTTGAACTTGCTAAAATCCTGCTAAAAAGCCCCGATGTGATCCTTCTTGATGAGCCTACAAATCACCTGGATATAGAATCTATTCAATGGCTTGAAGATTTCCTGATCAACTACAGGGGTGCAGTGCTGTTGGTATCGCACGACCGGGCCTTCCTCGATAATGTAACGAACCGCACTATTGAGATCATGAACGGCAGAATCTATGACTATAAAGCCAGCTATTCTGATTACCTGGATATGAGGCAGGAACAGATGGATAACCAGAAAGCTGCTTTTAATAACCAGCAATCGCAAATTGCCCAGATTGAAAAATTTATTGAACGGTTCCGGTATAAGTCCACTAAATCGCGTCAGGTTCAGTCGCGTGTAAAAATGCTGGAGAAAATGGATCGCGTGGAAGTTGATGAAACGGACAGCTCAGCCATCCGCTTTGTATTTCCGCCGGCTCCGCGCTCGGGAAAAGTGGTTGTGGAGGCAAAAAGTTTAACCAAGAAATACGGTTCGAAACTGGTGCTGAACGACCTTGATTTTGTTATTGAGCATGGCGATTTTGTTGCATTTGTCGGGAAGAATGGTGAAGGAAAAACAACTTTATCGCGAATCATCACAGGGCACCTTGATCATGAGGGCATCTGCAAACTTGGCCATAACGTTATTATAGGTTATTACGCTCAGAACCAGGCTGAACTCCTTGATCCGGAACGTACCGTATTTCAGACCATTGATGACGTAGCCGTTGGTGATATCAGGCCAAAAATCAGGGCAATACTGGGCAGTTTTTTATTCGGGACCGAAGAAATTGATAAAAAGGTGAAAGTCCTTTCAGGAGGCGAAAAGGCACGGCTGGCCCTGGCAAAGTTACTGCTAAAACCGGTGAATCTTCTAGTACTTGATGAGCCTACCAATCATCTTGATATGGTCAGTAAGGACATACTAAAAAATGCTTTGCTAAAATTTGACGGAACATTGATTGTAGTTTCGCACGACAGGGATTTCCTGCAAGGCTTAACCGAAAAGGTATTTGAATTTCATAACCATACCATTAAAACATGGCTGGGTGATGTGTACGACTTCCTCCAGGCACGTAACCTTGCCAACCTGGCCGATCTGGAGGCCCATAAAGCATCAACCAGGTTAACAGAAAGCGATGCTCCTTTTTCTGATAATAAGCTAAGCTACGAGCGCCGTAAGCAGCAGGAGCGCGAAATCAGGAAGGTGGCTTCGAAAGTCCAGAAAGCTGAGGAGGATATTTCCAGAATCGAGAAAGAAATAAAACGATACGACGGGTTGCTTTCGGATCCTGAAAATCATCGCAACGCCGCTTCATCAGCTAATTTATTCCTCGAATATGAACAATTGAAAAGCGGGCTTGAGAATATGATGGAAGAGTGGGCAATACTTCATGAGGAAATGGAACTGATGAGCAAAAATGCAAATTGAATCAGTCGCTTCAGGTCTTGGAAATTCAAAACTTAATCATTAAATATTTTATGTTTTGTGTTATTTATTTAATT
>JANXXZ010000405.1 GCA_025350385.1 Bacteroidales bacterium | reverse complement strand
CTTGTAGCTCTTTTACATCCAGGAAAATTCGTTTATGATGTGTTTTCTCAAGTTGGAATTTCAATAAACTTGCCAGGTCGCTGCCAGTTTCACGGCGGTAGCTGATAAAGGCATCATAGCGTTCTTTATCTGATGATTTTGATCCAAACAATTTCTTTAATAGCGTCATTTTATCTTTTTCAATCTTTTCAAAATTATTTTATTATTCCGGATAAATTATTTTCAACCCTTTTCAAACGGGCAGACTGATTCTCCTAAAGCTCAGTGAAACACACCATTCGTGATTTTCGGCTGACATAACATCTTCGGCACGCTGAAGTTCGCTGCATAATTCCTCCCAGGAATCAGCAAGTTTTATGTTGGATTGTAAACTGAGTAAGATTTCTCTCATTCTCGCTGACCGGGTGGCAATCCGCTCATAATCATGGATAACTCCGATGGCATGCTGTGCTGCCGCAAAAGCGGGTAATATGATCACTAAGGCAATAATAAAGTCTTCGAGTAATGGATTATGAACGACTTTAAAAAGATGAAGAGTTGCTGCAGTTAATGTTATTACAAGCATTGCTCCTATTACCAATTGCTCTTTTCGGGTCATGTTGTTTTTGCTGGTAGCATTAGTTCCATGATATATAGCCTGGTCCGTTATCCATCCTGAAAGGATAAATTTCTTAACTTCAACTATCTTCTCCCTTGGAAAACTGACAGTAGGGGTATCCTGTCGTATCCGGTCAAATACATTCAATACCCATCCTCCTGTCCCAGGGTAAAAAGGAAGTTGTTGACTTTGAACTGTTTGTGCCAAAGGTTGCTGACCGGCCAATGAATGATACAAAAGAATCCTGATTCGTTCAGCCAGGTGACGGTAATTAAGCCATTTCTCATGCCAACGCTGAACTATGCTGAAACGGAACCAAACCACAGCGCCCAGGAGGGCAAGAATCTCAAGTATTACCCAGGCAGTTTGCGACGGGAAATAAAGAGTTTGAAAAACAGCTACTGCCACAGCAATAGAAGCCAGACGATATAACCAGGTTGCAGACCGGATATGCAAGTTTTGATAGCTAATTGCTAGATAATCTGCCCTGGCATAATGAGGGAGTATTGCATTTAGCAAAGGGTAAATATAATCAATTTCAAGACCTGATTCCAGCCGTGCCTTTTCAATCTTATCCAGGTTTCTATTAAAGATTTCATCAAACCCATTCTTTCTGAATGCTCTGTCCCTGTTGTACTCTGCTACCTGAAGATATCTTGATGACCAGATTGCAGGTAGTTTTGGGAAAGGAATTGAAGAAACCACAATATGACCGGATCTGTCTTTATATTGATCTTCTGTACCGTTTTGAATATCAGTTATTAACACTGGGATCTTCCCAGGATCAAATGCATTGACCCATATTACCAGTCGATTAACAGAACAGGCATATTTTATAATTTCCGCTGTACCACCGCGCCCACGGGCAGGCTTACCATCCCAAACCGCTATAAGAATTTCGCATGAATCTGCTACTTCACTACCAGCATGTTCATAACCTTCTTCACGTGAATTATATTTCTGGAAAGAGATATTCTGTAAAATTAAATTGTTCTCAGCCTTCTTAAACAATTCATTAAATTCTTCCAGATCGGCCTTTGTTTTGAAATCTTTCCGGTAATCATCGGCGGTAAATGGCAGAATAACTTCGAGAGAGGCGTTTAATTTGTTTATTGCTGAACTGGCAACAATCCTGTCAGTCCCTTTTGCCAACGACGAGATTACTTTCCAATATAATGGAGTGTGTCGCCCTGATTCTGTCATTTTTGGCAAAATGCCAGTAAGTGCCAGCATCTTTTTAATATTCCAGGCAAACTGGTTCTCAGTAGTTTGCCATCTGTTTTTCCCGATAATTTGTGGCTGATGCAGGTCTAACATTCCTTTTTCAAGAGATTCTTTTATCCCCAGCAACAGTTTATCCACGGCTGCAGATACAGCTTCCGGGTTGTCCAGATTACGATGGCCGGTTACTCCGATACGCATGGTATAAGGAACAGGTTCCGGAATCGTTAGTGCAAGAATGTGGTTGAAAGGGTCCGGATTAGTATTCATAAGATACCTATTTTTTCAGAAAGGTAATTGTAAATCCGCTCCCTTCAAGCATGGAGGTGTATCTTCTGATTGTATCCCTATCCTTGTTTTTCTCTTTCTGATCATTCTTTGCCAAAATGTCTTTATCCAACTCACGATAAGGAATAATACAATTGTGCATTTTATGATAGTCACTGCGATTGCCTTGTATCCAGTTGGCATCTGTCCTGGCTTTCATCCATCCGTTATGCTCTGATTCAGCTAACACTTCTAGTAAATGTTCATCGGCAATATAATCACTGAACTCTTTTTTTGCATCAGCTAACATTCTCGATTTCAAATCAGGTTCAGAAATGAGCATAAATTTTCCTGTTTTTTCAATCACTTCTTGCATTCTTAAAGCTGCTAAAATGTTATCCAACCGCTGGTCAAAACTCAGGTCTTCAAACTGTCTGAAATACACGGAATGAGTTATATCTTTTTCGAGCCAGGAATTATGAATTGAAACGGCAATTTTTTCAAATGTCATATTCCCGGCACTTGCCTCATCCGATAGTTTTTCCATGAAGTCGTTGTAATCGACATTCATCTGAATAATTTCTTTCGAAGGAAGATCGGAGAGTTCGATTTTTCGGTCACTGTGTATCGCCAAGGTTCGCAACAGGCGTTCCAGACCGCGGGAACCATTTTTATAAACTGAGACTTCGATAAGAACTCTAAGCAGTCGTTATTCAATGTTTAAGGGCTTGTCGTCGGAACCCAGGATTGACCTGATAAATAGAGCCCGACGGATAGAAAAACAGATGTCCTTTGGGTCTCCTTCCCTTAACCATTTGCCTGTTTCAGCATCCGGAAAGGGTTTGCGATTCGGTCCGAAAACATTAAGCGAACAATTAATGCGGCTTTGAAAATCGGGGCCTTTTTTAACAATATATTCTTCCCCTTCCATTTTATCAGTGAAATGCTTCATGGTATAGGTCATTCCGCCTGCAAAAACGAAAATGCATTTCCCGATCGGATGTACCTCTTTTCCTTCCTGAAATTCCCCATCCTGCATGGGTGCAATCATGGCTTTTAGCCAGAAATAATCATTGGAGTCAAATTCATCCCAGAAAACGATCGGAAGCTTACCCCTCAGCACTTCATCGCGAACGGAATGAAATGCACCGGAAAGTTCTGATTCATCCTTAAATTGAGACAAATTGAATGTAAGAAATGCAGGCTTTGTCCTTTTCCCTTCAAACATACTATTTGCCAGAGCTTTTACTACGAAAGATTTGCCCGCACCAGGAGGACCAAATACTGCAATATTCAACGGTTTTTTGCCATCATCATAGCGGTCGTAAAAATCAACCTGCTTCCTGATGTTTTTCATGTTTTCAATCTCATTTCTATCGAAAATAGTCACCCGGCCCAAGGTCAACCTTGGTGCATAGTGAAGGTTGTTCTTCCCATTTTCAGCCAGCGAAAATGCAAGCGGGAAGAAATCAGATTTCTGTTTATACCCTTTACGGGTATTATCATAGTTATTTTCCAGGATGGTCCATTCCTGATTATGCAAGTAGTTAAAACCAGGTTCCCAGGCTGGAGAGGGAATGAATGAGGAAGAGTAATACCTGCCATTGTACCTTTCGCTCAAAGCCCCGGATAAATCCCCTGGTTCAAATTCATAGTTTTTATTTAGGTGAAATACTCCTTTTACAGAAGCAGCAGTCATTGCGTTTAAACCAATTTTAATGCTGTCAACCATGTTCAGGTTTTTTACCCTGAAGGAAGAAACAAAACCTGAAAGAAAAGCACTTCCTAAACCAATATTGTTTTGAATCTCTTTTGTAAACTTTTCTTCCCATTCATTTTCCATGTATTCCGGATCATAGATAAGAGTGTATTCATTTATTGCAGAGTCTTCGGCAGTTTTTATATATACAGCTCCAGCGGTTCCAACAGTTACAATGACTTCACTTGATTTGAGAAGGTTTTTTAATGTTATATCATTGTTCAATCCATATACAATATCCAGGGCCGTCTGTTCCCATGAGATATCATTGCTAACCTTGATTTCGTATTGTTTTAAATGGTTCAGTTTGACAATGGTTACCAGTTTATGTTTGTACCCAAGGAGTTTATTCCACAGGATTCCTTCACACAATGGATAAGCGGTTTTTAGTATAATTTTACCTGCTTGCTCAAAATCAGGCCAGGCTTTTGAATTATTTCTGAAACCCAGACAGGCTTCGTCAATAATTATAGTATCGTATCCGTTGTTATTCAGTTGATTATCGCAATTAAACCAATTTTCATTTTCAACACCTGGCAGAATACCAAAACCAAGCCTTTCACCAAACTTACACGAAAATTCCCCAAAGCCATTCTTCTCTTTTTCGGTTACCGACCATCGAAGATATGAATCGTGGAATGTTCCCTGAGTAGAACCAAGAGGAGGCATTTCAATATAAGGCCAGGTGCATAAAAATTGATGTTTTGCTACATCCCTTTTCGGATCACAATTGATTTTTACAACAAATTTCTCCATCAGATCGAAAGTGAGTTTAGCTCCTCCGTAAGTTGTTGTAAGTGAGGTTCCAATACACTCAGCACAAGACTTATCTGTTTTGTTTCCCTTGAGTAAATGGTGATCAATTACATAGTCACCGGTGATCAGAAGATTTACAGGCTGTGCCATAGAAGTAATTTTTTAATTGCATGTTGTTCAATAACAAGTAGTTCCGAGCTATACTAAAATGAAAAGAGTTCGAACTAAAAAAAAGTTCACCATTTAAATTAAAATTCATGTAAAGCTATTACAGATTGTCGGAATAACAAATTGAATTTAAGTGAGAAATTATCGGGTGATCAATTATTAGTGTTCCCGGAACTTATGGGACAACTGATTCTGTGTTGCAATATAAAAAACTCAACTTTCATCCTGGAGTATCGTAAATGCATATTGAATGATAAAGTAGAAGATTTTTGTATTGCCGTCAATCAAAAGTCATCTTGAGAGTTCCCTTTCACTTAACTACGCAGTTTTAAGCGTAAGCCAAAGAGAAACATAAATGCTAGGATTCAAATTATTAACATTCCATTAATATTATTAACATTCTGGTAATATTATATTAATTATCTTATTTTCGCGGCACTAAATAATTTCTAGCCGAAAAAGTACCTAGTATGAAATTAGACAGAATTTTCAGTTTCCTGGTCCCGAAGGACCGCAAATTCTTTCCGCTCTTTTGCCAGGCAGCGGACAATATGGTTCACACTTCCGAGCTGCTTATAAAACTGATACGCGAAGGTGATCTTGTGAAACGGCTTGAATATATCGCGGCTATCAGGGAAGCTGAGCATGTTGGAGATGACATAACTAAGATGCTGCTCGACGAACTGAATGGCACGTTTATCACACCGTTCGACAGGGAAGATATTCATGAACTTATCCAGACCATGGACAGTGTGGTTGATTATATTCACACCACTTCAAAACGGATCCATTTTTATAAACTCCCTCATTTCCCGGAAGAATTCGTGCAGATTGCCGATCGGATTCATTCAGCAAATAAAGAGATTCTTCTTGTACTTAGAAGTGTCAAAAACGCAACTGATTTCAGCAAATACCATGAATCATGTTCTCGCATTAGTACTTATGAAAGTGAAGTAGATGATATTTATCAGCAGTATCTGGCCAATCTGTTTGATACAGAAAATAATGCCATCGATTTGATAAAGAAACGCGATATTCTTGCCTCACTCGAAAAAGCCATTGATAAGTGTGACGATGTTGCAAACGTTTTTTCCACCATCATAGTAAAACTATCCTAACTCATCAGCATCAGATAGTAAACTAATACACCAAATCGAATGAGCTTTACATTATTGATCGTCATCATAACGCTTGCATTGCTGTTTGACTTCATCAACGGTTTTCATGATGCGGCAAATTCCATTGCAACAGTTGTATCTACCAAAGTTCTGACGCCATTGCAGGCAGTTATTTGGGCTGCCTTCTTCAATTTTATTGCGTACTTGGTTTTTCATTTGAACATAGCAAATACGATAGCAAAAACGGTGAACACGGGTGCTATTTCACTACAAGTAATCCTTGCCGGTATCATTGCTGCTATCCTTTGGAATCTTTTAACCTGGTATCTTGGAATCCCTTCAAGTTCATCTCATACACTTGTTGGTGGATTTGCCGGCGCAGCTATTGCTCATGCAGGTTTTTCAGTAGTTCATGCGGATAAGATCATAAAAATTGCGTCCTTTATCTTCATTGCCCCAATATTGGGAATGTTTATGTCCTATGTTCTGTCCATAATGTTTTTATGGATGTTTAGAAACATGAATCCATTCAAACTTGAAAAATTTTTCAAGTGGGGTCAGTTGTTGTCTTCTGCCGGTTTCAGCCTTGGTCACGGAGGCAATGATGCGCAAAAAGTCATGGGAATTATCTCAGCTGCGTTAATTGTTTATTTCGGCGGGCAACATTTTGATCAGATTCCACAATGGGCGCAAATCACTTACAATGCGAAAGGCGGCATTCAGCAGATACCGCTTTGGGTTGTGTTGGGTTGCCATGCGGCAATTGGCTTAGGAACTTTATCCGGTGGCTGGAGAATAGTAAAAACGATGGGAAGTAAAATCACAAAATTAACTCCTTTTGAAGGCGTTGCTGCTGAAGGAGCCGGAGCAATTATGCTATTCGGTACTGAAGCATTTGGAATACCAGTAAGTACAACTCACACCATTACCGGCGCTATTATGGGAGTTGGAATAACCAAAAGAATTACTGCTGTGAAATGGGGTGTAACAATTAATCTTCTGTATGCCTGGATTCTAACTATTCCGGTGTCAATGTTATTAGCCGCCCTTATTTACCGGATCTTCACGCTGCTCAATTTTGGCTGAGAACTGTTTAACAATAGTATCAACGCTTGATCTGACGGCTTTTCTGTGAATCTGTGACTGATTTCCAGGAATCTGAGTCTATTCTGAAAAGATCATCTGCCTCCGAAAATCAACGATCCGATCCTGACAATCGTGCTTCCCTCATCTATTGCAATGCGGTAATCGCCTGACATTCCCATCGAAATTTCTTTGAAGGCATTGTTGCTTTTATAATAGGTTCGTTTCAATTCATCAAAATAGTTCCGTAGCTTGATAAACTCATTTCTCACCAGCACATTATCATCAGTAAAGGAGGCCATTCCCATAACTCCGCAGATACTGACCGATTGCAGCGCCTTAAATTCTTCACAGCAAAACATTTCGTGGGCTTCCGCTATGGAAAGTCCGAATTTGGATTCCTCGGAAGCAATATGAAATTGTAATAATACAGGCAAAAACCTGTTACAACGTTCGGCTTCTTTATTAACCTCTTTTAAGAGTTTGAAACTATCCACGCTATGAACCAGGTGTACATAAGGGACAATGAATTTAACCTTATTCGTCTGAAGATGGCCGATAAAATGCCAGTTCAGAGCAGATGGCAGCATGGATTGTTTAGTTGTCATTTCCAAAGCCCTGTTCTCTCCAAACTCGGTATGCCCGGTTTGTTCAAACAGCTGACTGATCAAACTTTCAGGTTTGAACTTTGATACTGCTACCAATTTTACATTTTCAGGCACTGATTCCCTGACTTTTAAATAATTCTGAACGAGATCCATGTTGGAATTTCCTGACTTTCTTCAAAAGTATAAAAATTAGCATTAAGATAAAAGCCATTTACGGCAGAGTGGTTTTAAAAGGATTCTTAATTAGGTGTATTACTTTTCAAAAAAAAAAGTATGAATTAAAGATAAATAATCTTACCTTTACTTAAGCTCCGGCTGATATTAACACATATTATCATTCCCGAATGACGGTTTAAGCTTCCGGATTCAAAATCATCAGTTTTATGAAACGAGCATCGCACAATTGCGGTACCCAAATAAACGTAAATTCTTCCTTTCGGGTTTCTCTCTGGCCAGACTCCCTGTTTTCACGCTACAAGAATTTAACAATCATAACGGGATGACAATTCTTTCATACATAAGTTCTGTCATCAGGAAAATGTCTTCGGGTATACCAAGCCTGGCGAAAATATTTTTTATTTACCCAATGCTCGTTGCAACCATCACATCTCTTTCACTGGCTTTATACTTTAGTATCTCCGAATTCAATCGGTACAAAGCCGGCAATGAATTACTCAAGATTGAATTCCCGATGAATCAGCGTCGTGAATTACAAAACAGGATTGTACAGGCTAAAGATTATATTCACTTTGTTCGAACACATCCGGCTGCAAACATTGATAAATACCTCAAGAAAAGATTAACTGAAGCCGGTTTCCTTTTAAAATACGGGATTGATTCCACTAACAAAAACTACGTTAAGCTCAAACCCTCTGTAAAAGACAGCCTGAATAAATTATTTATCAATTCAGCTTTGCGGCTTGCTATTATAGCTCCTGGTAAGTTTCCTGTTTATATTTATAATTCACCTGTGCGTGAAAAAGGGCAAACTGGTCTGAAGGATCCAATCATGGAAGCATCCGATCATGGCAACCTCTTTCATGCATATCAGGGATTGACGATTATACAAAGAATCCGTCCGGATAAGCCCATAGTTTTCTCGACTGAAAGCGAAGTTGCAGGAATTACTCTCCTTGCTCAGTTTTATCCACGAGATTCGGTAAAACTTTTGCAGGAAGAAGTATTGGATAGCCTTTCGAAAGTACGGTTCGATAACGGGGAATATATTTTTATCAATACTTTTGATGGAAAGGGACTCATTACCAAAGGAATATGGCACAGGCTGCCACTTGATATTTTAGAAGGTCCCGACAGCAACTGGAAAGCAATATTTAAGAAACAGCTGGAATTCTCACAAAAACCTTCGGGTGATTTTCTTTCCTATAACTGGTCGAAGGATGAAAAAACAGGATATTCCCAGAAGGTTTCCTATATTTCTGGTCTTGAAGATTGGAAATGGATCATTGGTTCCGGTGTCCATGCTATTGATATTGAACCGCTCCTGGCTAAGAGAAAGGACAACCTGAAGTCAGTGATGAAAGCGGAATTCATAAAATTTATATTTTTCCTGGTACTTTTATATGCTGTAATATATTTCGTTACACGCATTATTTCGAACCTGACTTCGTCAAATATTCGTCTTTTTGTTAATTTCTTTCGGAATGCGGCTAATAGCATGCAGTCGATTGATGAATCAAAAGTTAATTTCAGGGAGTTTCAAACCCTTGCCAGGGCGGCCAACCAGATGATAAGTGAAAGGGATCGAATTAAATCAGTGCTGGCCGTTGAGCAAAGCAGGTTAAACTATATTATCGATGCTATTCCTGATCTGGTTTTTTTTAAAGACACTGAAAGCCGTTTCCTAGGTTG
>JANXXZ010000380.1 GCA_025350385.1 Bacteroidales bacterium | reverse complement strand
AAAGGGACAAGGGACAAGGGAAACAAGGCCCCAAACTCCATGCACTTTGCTCCAAGCACTCATCTCTAAACACTCAGCACTTTGCGCCATGCACCATGCACGAAGCACCGTGCACCATGCACCGGGCACACAGCACATATTCCAAGATATGCTTACAATTAACACAACATCGCTTTCTCAATTCCGGTCTTCCGGCATTTCATCCAAAGAATTACTGGAGTATTTGCCGGAAGCGGGCAGGGCAAGGCTTTCGCAAATTACAAATGCTGATAACCGTGACCGTTCTTTATTGGGTGAATTGCTGGCCAGGTATTCCATATGCCGGTTTGCCGGGATCAGTAACCGGGATATTTCGTTTCATTATGCTGAAAAGGGTAAGCCTCTTTTAGCAGGTCATCCGGGCATTCACTTTAATGTCTCCCATTCTGGCGACAAGGTTGCCTGTGCCTGTTCCGGCAGCAATGTTGGAATTGACATAGAGCATTTCCGCAAGGTAAACTTCAGGGTGGCCGAGCGTTTTTTCTCCCCTTCCGAACTTAAAGACCTGCTTTCTTTGGAGATAACCGAAAGGGAGAAATATTTTTTCACCTTATGGACTATAAAGGAAAGTTTCCTTAAGGCCATTGGAAGCGGTCTTACGCGAAACCTGAATTCGTTTACTGTAATCAGAATTGCTGAAGGCTATTCACTTCTTGGTGATGAACTGGCCGAATCATTCTCAATAGCTACTTATCAGCTGGATAAACAGTATCACCTTGCCGTTTGCAGCAGGGAACCTGCCTTTCCTACCAGCGTGAATCAGCTGCTTCCTTCAGAAATGATCAGTTGCCTTTCCCCTTTCAGGTAAAAGCGTTATATTTGGGAGAAATACATTTGCTGAAAGTGCCTTAAGTGCCTAAAGTACTTAAAGTGCCTAAAGTTCATAGAGCAACTTCGATTTTTACTCAACACAGATTTCAGTATTCTGTTTACCGTCCGGGGAACAGGAGTTTCAAATTTATTTAATTTCAGGTATGAAAAAGAAAGTGGCTTTAGTCTTGTCGAGCGGAGGAGCCAGGGGAATAGCGCATATAGGTGTGATTGAGGAGCTTTTGAAATCCGGCTATGAAATTACTTCTTTGGCCGGCGCTTCGATGGGATCGGTTATCGGGGGGATGTATGCCATGGGTAAACTGGAGGGATACAAGGAATGGCTGCTCAAGGTCACCAGGATGGATATTGTAAAGTTTCTTGATCTTACTATCGGACATGGCGGATTGGTGAAAGGTGAAAAGATCGTCCAGGTGATGGCCGGTTTCATAGGTGATGTGAGTATTGAGAACTTACCAATACCATTCACTGCTGTTGCCGTTGATATCAAGCGACACCAGGAAGTAATATTTGACAAAGGAAGCCTGATGAAGGCTATCCGCGCTTCAATCAGCATTCCTACCATTTTTTTACCCGTTCCATATAACAATTCCCTGTTGGTTGATGGCGGTGTTTTGAATCCATTGCCACTCGGATTGGTTAAACGCCATTCTGACGACCTGCTGGTGGCAGTGAATGTGAATTCTCCGATTCCGTACAACCCGCTACAGCTGAAAGAAGAGAGCATTTCACATGCAAATGGTTATAGCAAAGCCCGTGAAGTCATCAACCAGCGCTGGTCGGAAATGATTAACCGGGGAAAGAAAACAGCCAAACCAAAACCGTTGGAGATGGGCATGTTTGATCTTATATCCGAATCCATTAACCTCATGCAGAATAAACTATCCGTTATTTCCATTGAAAAACATCAACCCGATATAGTAATCAATGTTTCCTATTCTGTCGCCACCGCCTTTGATTTCTATAAAGCGGATGAACTGATAGAAGCGGGCCGGGAAGCCTGCCTGAAAGCACTTGATTTGAAAAAAAAGGAACCCGTTGGTTAGGAAGATAATAGTGCGAATAAGATTCAACTAGTTCTTGATCAATATATTATAGAGCAATTCCCTGGCCCTGAAGAGACGGACCTTAACAGTGCTCTCGGGCAGTGCCAGATGGTTGGCTATTTCTTCGCAACTCATATCCTGGAAATAATGCATTTCGATTATGGCCTTGTAATGAGGTTTCAATCCCTGTACAATTTTGCGCAGAAGATTGGTTTCCTGGCGATTGATAAGTAATTGTTCCGGGCCGGGTAACTGACAGGGGATTTCTGCGGCAACGGAGCTCTTGTCATGTTCCGCTGTATCGAGATTACCTGAATTGGTATCCGCCTTTTTTTTTCTCCTGAGATGATCGATACAATTATTTTTGGCTATCCTGAATAACCAGGTGCTGAATGCAAATTCAGGGGTGTATTGGTTAAGGTTGATGAAGGCCTTGCTGAATGCTTCCAGGGTAAGATCTTCGGCATCGAAGGTTTCACCTGTCATTTTAAGCATCACGGTATAAACCTGTTCAAAATAAGTGTTCATTAATTCGGCATATGCCTTCCTGTCGCCCGAAGAAAGCACTTTTTTTACCAGCAATGCATCATGGCGGGCCTTATCGGTGAGGTTAGTATTTACCTCCATTTAACCGGTTTGTTGAACAGGTTCGCAGTGGCGATGACGGGATTGATCAGGATCAGAAATACCTCAAAGAAGGGGATTAGAAGGAGGAACCCTTTTTCGGAAAGTTTACTCATGACCTTCCCGAAGACAAACATCTGGCTGATAAGTCGCAAAGCAACAATACCCAGCACTATGTAAGGCAGATACCAGAATGACAGCAAGGTTATAAACAGGACATAAAAAAGGAACTGGGTCGATCCGAAGATGGACAGTATGAATTTATGCCTGAACTTGTAATAATTCCCTGACTGCATGTGGCGTCGTTTCTGCCGGAACCATTGAGAAAATGACTTTTTAGGAGCGCTCAGGGTATGGCTTTCAGGACTTATTTCAATTCGCGTGTTTTTCTTCCGGGCTGCCCGGTTCACAAAAAGATCGTCATCACCGGTTTGAATGCGGTAATGGGAGATAAAGCCGTTCTGCCTGTAAAAAAGGCTTTTACGATAAGCAATATTCCGGCCAACTCCCATGTAAGGCATACCGGACAAAGCAAGTCCGAAATACTGCATGGCAACGCGCAGTGTATCAAAACGGATAAACAGGTTTAACAGGCTCTTGCCCCTTTCATACGCTCCGTAACCCAGGACGATCTCGGTACCAAAGGTAAAATTGGCGGCTATTTTTCTTAACCATTGGTTGGAACGGGGAATACAATCGGCATCGGTGAGCAGCAGCAAATCGTTTGAAGCCGACTTGATACCGATGGATAAAGGGAATTTTTTTCCTGTAAAGAAATTCAGATCCTGCGGAATGCTTACCACCTTGAGGTGTTTGTATTCAAGCTGCATATCGCGAAGCAGGTAGTTGGTTTCATCGTCTGAACCATGATCCACTACAACCACCTCGAAATCAGAGTATTCCTGGTTCAGTAAAAAAGGTAAATTTTCGGAAAGGTTATAATATTCGTTACGGGCGCATACAATGATCGAAACCGGTTCGTCCTTGCGCGAAAAATCGTTCTTTGGTTTGAAAAAGGCTACACGGCTGAATATGCCCCAGAAATAAATCAGTTGTACCAGGGTGGCAAAAGCCAGCACTGCCAGCAACGAAAATAAGTAAGGATTTTGACTAAAGTAATCAACAACCATTCAAGGGCGTATTAGTGTACAAAAGTATTTATTCTCAAAAGAATTAAGCCCTATCTTTGACAAAAAGTTTGTAACAGCTATGAGAAGTGCTAATATGCTGTATTTCATTGGAATAGAGTGATTGCCTCCCTGGTTTGTTCATTTATATACTCAATATGGTTTGGATGAAAAACGCCAGATCTTTCGGAAATGACTCAGCAATGCAATTTGAACTAAAAGCAACCGATTCCTTTTCATCCGCACGTCAAGGCCTGATTACCACTGATCACGGGACTATCGAAACTCCTGCGTTCATGCCTGTGGGTACTGCAGGAACTGTTAAGGCCGTGCATACCAGGGAATTGCGTAATGATATCAAAGCCCAGATCATCCTTGGAAATACCTATCATTTGTATCTCCGGCCCGGTCTCGATATCCTGGAACAGGTAGGCGGGTTGCACAAGTTTAACGGCTGGAGCGGACCTATTCTTACTGACAGCGGCGGGTACCAGGTATATTCACTGGCCGAAAGGCGGAAGTTCCAGAACGAAGGTGTTGTATTTCATTCACACATCGACGGGTCGAGGCATACTTTTACCCCCGAAATCGTGGTAGATATTCAACGGAGCATCGGGGCCGATATCATAATGGCTTTTGATGAATGCACTCCTTATCCCTGTGATTATGAGTATGCGCGCAAGAGTATTCTCATGACCCATAAGTGGCTGGAAAGGTGCATGATTCAGTTTGCAGCTACCGAACCTAAATATGACTATTCCCAATCCCTTTTCCCCATTGTTCAGGGCAGTGTTTATCGCGATCTCCGCGTACAGTCTGCAGAAGTAATTGCTTCACAGGGCGCTGATGGTAATGCCATCGGCGGACTTTCGGTTGGCGAACCAGCCGCGATGATGTATGAAATTACGGAACTTGTTTGTGGTATACTTCCTAACGACAAGCCCCGTTACCTCATGGGAGTCGGAACTCCGGCAAACATACTGGAAGGAATTGCCCTTGGTATTGATATGTTCGACTGCGTTATGCCTACCCGGAACGGGCGCAACGGAATGATTTTTACATCACAGGGCATTGTGAACCTGCGGAATGTGAAATGGAAAGACTGTTTTCTGCCTCTTGACGAGGATGGTACTGCCTTTGTCGATTTCGATTATTCCCGTGCCTATGTGAGGCATTTGTTCATGGCCGGCGAAATGCTGGGTCCCATGATAGCAAGCATTCACAACCTGGCATTTTACCAGTGGCTGATGCGCGAAGCCAGGGCTCATATTGCTGATGGGACATTTTCCTTATGGAAAAGCACGATGGTGAAGCAGTTGGCGGTGAGGCTTTAAGTAGGGAGTTGGGATTAAGGAGTAGTGATTGAGGAAGCGAAGGAGTGAGAGCGTGAGGAGGAGAAGGCGAGAGGGGGAGAATTGGAGACCGGGAGACAAGGGGACAAGGGGACAAAAAGACAGGGGAATTTGAAATGAGACAATTCGGCAATTAGACAATGAAAAGACCCTACTAAGCACCAAACACTAAGCACTCAGCACCCGGCACTAAATAAAAACACTAACCACAAAACCCGAACGCGTGGATTTCAGGCTTAAAAAAATTGATATTTATATAATCAGGAAATTTCTTGGTACCTATTTCTATTCTATCCTGTTGCTCACTTTGATTATCATTATTTTCGATATTTCGGAAAAGATTGATGATTTTATTGATAAGAAAGCTCCTTTGTCGGCCATCATTTTCCAGTATTACTTCAATTTTATTCCCTACTTCGTGAACATGTTTTCTGCATTGTTCACCTTCATTGCCGTTATTTACTTTACCTCGCGGATGGCTGCGAACACCGAAATTATTGCGATCCTGAGCAACGGGATCAGCTTCTGGCGCATGCTCCGTCCATACCTCATTTCGGCATTGATCCTTACCGTGCTCTCTTTTGCCCTCATGAATTATGTCATTCCTTTTACGAACCGAAATCTCAGGGCATTCGAAAAACTTTACATCAAAAATCCCTTCCGGACTAACGATATGAATATTCACATGCAGATCCGGCCGGATACCCTGATCTATGTGGAGAATTTCAATAATGTGGTAAATATCGGCTACCGTTTCACTATGGAGGCGATCAGTAAGGATGGATTAAAGATGAAGATGTCCGCCGACATGATTCAATGGGATAGTGTGAAAAGCCAGTGGAAGCTAAATAATTACTGCATCAGGCAGATCCGGGAAAACCGGGAAATACTCCGCCGCGGGAGGGAACTGGATACTATAATGGCTTTTAAACCTGATGATTTTGTGACCGATATTGAAGATGCTAAAATTATGACTTACAACCAGTTAAACAGATATATAGATAAGGAACGGCTCCGGGGGAATACCAGCATCGGCAAGTTTGACCTGGAAAAAAACAAGCGTATTACATTCCCGTTTGCTAACCTGGTATTGGCATTTATTGGTGTGGCTTTGTCAAGCAGGAAGGTGAGGGGAGGTACCGGTATGCACCTGGGCATGGGAATTGCCATTGCTTTCACCTTTATCCTTATGTTACAGGTTACATCGGTATTCGCGGTTTTCGGGAACCTTCCGCCCACAATCGCTCTGTGGATCCCTAATTTCATTTTTGCGATTGTGGCTGTTATATTGCTGCGGGTGGCTCCGAAATAGAACTTCTCCGGAAACCACCGGCTACTCATATTATCCAGTTTCTAACGAAATTTATAGTTCTTCTTCCCACACAAAATTCCCGGAGAATTCCCCCGTTAATTCCGGCTTTGAGGTAAATAATCCATACACAGCCGAACCGCTTCCGCTCATTGAGGCATATATTGCACCTTTCCGGTAAAGCACTTCCTTTATTTTACCGATTTCCGGGTATTTTTCAACTGCTGATTTCTCAAAATCATTGATCAACAGGTTTTTCCATTCAGCAACAGGTTTATTTACAATGTTGCCTATTGTATTAGTTTTTACGGAAGGTCTTACTCCTGAATAGGCTTCAATGGTATAAATATGCATATCCGGCATGACCATTACAAGATAGTACCCTTTCAGGCTTAGCGGAATTGGCTGAAGCATCTCTCCTTTTCCGGTCCCGATGGCAGGTTCATTCAGGATAAAATAAGGGCAGTCCATTCCCAGCCGGGCTGCATGTTTCAAAAGCGTTTGAAAAGGCAGTTTTAACTGAAAGATCTCATTGATCATGCTGAGTGTAAAAGCCGCGTCCGATGAACCGCCACCCAATCCTGCCCCCGTTGGTATTATTTTATGTAAATGGATGTGAACAGGGCTTACATGGAATTCTTCCTGCATCAGCCGCCAGGCTTTAAAGCATAGATTGTCGGAAATATTTCCCGGGATTATATTTCCTGTGATTGTATGCTCCGTTTCATCTTTTGAAGGGATTATCTCAAGTATATCGCTCAGTCCCAACGGGTAAAAGACCGTTTCGATCCTGTGATAACCATCAGGCAGCTTTTCAATAATTGAAAGGCCGAGGTTAATTTTGCAATTTGGGAAGCGGATCATGTACGTGAAATCAATTCAACTGTAAAGGTATAAAATGCCGGGTTGATGGTAAGATAATCCCGTAGTTTTTGAATTTCTGATGTTAATCAAGGTTGGCAAATGAAAAAATTTGTATTTTTCTGTTTCAAATCTGCCGTTGTCTTCTCAAAATATATTTCCGATGCTGTAGGGGTAAAAACATTCTCAGGTGTCTTATATATGTGCAATTATTATTATTCATTCAGATTGATCGGGCTTTGAAGGGTATTGATCTAACTATTGTTTCATGATTGGTTCGATACCTATCTGTAAATAACATGATATCAATTGGATGGCAATATTCTTATTGTATATGGAGCTGAAACATCATTTTGGTTTGTTGGCCAATTGTATAAGTCTTAAAAATTAATTTTTTATGAAAAAGTTCTTTACTACCTTGTTTTTCTTATTCCTCTGTTGGAACATTGTTTCGGCAGGATTTCAACCCCGGTATTCTACTTCAGGGAAGTTACTCCGGATGCAAGATAATTCAGGGAGCCCACTGGCGTTGAACCCTGTTACTAACTTGCTGGCTTACCTTACTGATCCACTTGCGGGAACCGTTGATCTCAGCTGGCAATGTATTCCCTCAGCCGGCTTCATGTATTACCTGGTAAAACGAAACGGGACGCAAATAGCAACCAATCCCTCGGCAACAACCTACTCGGATATTATGCCAGCCTATGGAACGTTTATTTATGAAGTAACGGCAGTTTATACAACGGGTAACTCCATGCCAGCAACAGTTTCACTGGAATGGGCCAGCCCTGGATTTGTGTTTGCCCCTGATTCATTAATCCATTATGTATGGACCGGCTGTAGTGTTGCTGTTCCTTTTAATATCGGGAACACAGGTCTTGGAACTCTTGCGTTCACTTTTCCTGATTATGTTGACTATCCTGCTGATAACCCGCTGGCTTATTGCGCCGCTACAGCAATGAATTGCGATGAATATATCGGTCGTGTTCAGTTTGCTGCCATTGATAAAACCAGCGGATGTGAACATTATGCTGACAATGCTTCATTGTCGACTGACCTGCAACTGAATTCCCCTGTTAATATTACCGTCACGAATGGAGGAAATTTCTATTCCGGCGACCAGGTTTATGCCTGGATTGATTATGATCATAATAATTCCTTTGATCCTTCGGAACTCATTACCCTCACATCTAACGGCACAGGAAGCAGTTTTACCGGAACTATCATAGCTCCCCTGACTGCCCTCCCCGGACCTACTACCATGCGCATCAGGATGTCGTATGCAACGGCAGCATCACCTTGCGGTACACAGACTTACGGAGAGGTTGAAGATTACCAGGTAATTCTGAAGGTCCCATCTTTTATTACTGAGGTATCACCTGCTTCGGGTATTGTTCAGCCTGTTGTTACTACTAACTTAATAGCGGTGTTTTCCGCGGTTGGGCCTGTTTATTCTCAGCCTGGAATATATTACTATAATCTCGAATGCACAACGAATGATCCCCTTCATCCTACTGTATTTATTCCGGCCAAGATGATCGTTGGCTGCAGTGGAATACTGGAAGGGACTGTTACTGATCAAAGTACTGGACTTCCCATTGAAGGAGCTTCTGTTTCCGCAGGATCCTATTCTTCAATAACCGACGGGTCAGGTCACTATATGTTTGGTGTCGATCCGGGCACCTATAATGTAACTGTTGCCAAGACGGGTTATTACACTGTAACGTTTGTTGGTGTAGTGGTGCCCGGCTGCACCACAAACACCCAGGATGCCCAGCTAAGTCCCATTGCTTATGCCCCTGCCTGTGCTGCCTCCACCATAAATCCGGAAGATACCCAATGCGAAGTTGTATGGTGTGCTCCCCATGAGGAAATGGAATTGATATACGATGACGGTTCCGCTGAGAATTATGCTGCCTGGCAGCTGGCCGGGAATATGAATGCCGTAAAATTCTCGCTCCCGGGATATCCCGGGGTTGTCAGCGGCGGAAAGATTTATTCCGGTGACGGGAGTTTTCCGATAGGAGGATCCTTTATCGGGCAGGGATTCGGAATAGCTGTTTATGCTGCCGATGGCGCCGGCGGAATGCCCGGCACCATGCTTGATTCAATCGGAGTAGTTGCGCAGAACACAGGGTGGATTGATTTTGACGGATTAAACGCCATCATTGCATCCGGCGATTTCTACCTGGTGATGATCCAGGGTTCAAATTCGCCAGACTGTGTGCCGGTGGGGATTGACACAGACCTGCCGAAAGCCTACAGGAGTTATTCCCGAAATGTACTGGCCGGAGGACCATGGGTACTATCACCCTACCAGGATATGATGATGCGTGCAATTGTAACCGCGCCCGGCGGGGATAAGAAAATGCTGATTCCGGTCGCGAAAAAGATGATCCCGCAACGCATCCAGGGAATGATTTCATCAGCAAATCCTGAAGCTATACCTGGCTTTGAAATGCCAGAGTCTGAAATCCGGCCTTTTACGATTGATGCTCCTTCATCAATTGATCATTATAAAATCTGGCGCATCACCGGTTTTGATCCGGTAATAGGAGTGCAGTGGGGTACATTTACACAGGTTGATTCCAATGTTACAGTGAACACCTATACCGAAAGCGGAACCGTTTGGGCCAATGTACCACAAGGCTGGGTAGCTTATGGAATCAAGGCTGTATATCCATCGGGTGACGAATCGGAATATACCTATACCAACCCTGTTCCCCATAAGCTGTTCGCCGATATTACAGTGAACGCAAAACTCATCTGCGGTATGGCTCCTGCCGCAGGGGCGACGGTGACCTTAACCGGTACTGATTATCCGTTCAATGTTTACACCTTCCTATTGCCGGCCTCAGGTGAGGTTGTGTTTGATAATGTGATTCAAGGCAGTTACAACCTTTTGGTTACCCTTCCGGGCTATGCTGATTATGTGATCAGCCAGACTATCAGCGGGAATGCAACCATTCAGGTCATTCTGGAGGATCTGAAATATGCTCCCCTTAACCTTCAGGTAGACGACATGACCCTGGTGTCAACCTGGGAACCACCGCTTTCAATCCTTGTGGATGAGGACTTTGAGGCTGCTGCATTTCCCCCGCAGGGCTGGCAATCAACCTTCCAGGGTAATATAGGCTGGTTTGCTACCAATACCGGCCATTTTGGCTATTACCAGGTCCCGCAGCATACTTATTATGCTATGACAAATGACGGTGATGCCGGACTAAACAATAACGGTTGCTGCGATATGCTCATTATGCCAGCGCTCAACCTGACCAATGCCCCTGGCTATACGTTGGATTTCGATTGTTTTAACCTGGGAGCTTATGGACTCATCGCGACAGTCGAATTAAGCACTGATTCTTGTCAGACATGGAACACGATTTATACTGCAATGCCTTCAAGTGAGTGGCAAAAAAAATCCGTGGACCTTTCTGCTTATTCGGGATCCGGTGGTTTGAACCAGGTTTGGCTGGCTTTTCATTCAAATGATGCAGGACAGTGGTCTATTGGCTGGTGCGTGGATAATGTAAAGGTAAGTTCAGGCAGTATTCCTTACCAGGGTTACGCAGTTTTCCTGGATGGTTCCCTGGTTGGAGAAACCCAGGAAACCAGCTGGACTTTTAACCCTACTACTATTAATTACGGTCAGACTTATGTGGTAGGAGTTGCCGGCAACTATTGCTCGGGTTACAGCGAACAGGACACTGCCTTACTTACCAGTCATTTTCTCTATCCGCCA
>JANXXZ010000360.1 GCA_025350385.1 Bacteroidales bacterium | reverse complement strand
ATGTCGCCTCGGACGCCGGCAGATTGAATTTCCGGTAGATCTCAGGATAATATTTCTGCATATCAAATGAGATTGAGGGATTGAAGTGTTGCATCTCGGTACAGACTTTTCTGCTTACGATCAGTAACTGATCGATTGCGTTAAAGCCCGAACTGTTAGCATCTCCCATTACAGATACGGCATCCTGCACAACAAAATCGAGAGTCTGCGCAATCAAATCTGTTTTATTCTCAACATATTGGTACAAAGTTTTCTTTGAAATGCCCATCTCGCGGCACAGATCATCCATCGAAAGGCTGCGTATGCCATATTTGATAAATAAATGTGAACATTCACGAAGTATTTTTGAAAATTTCTCGTCCATGTTTTTTAAAATTGGGCTGCAAAGATAATAATTTGGAAATAATGGAAACGAATTGAGTCTAATATGTTTCCTATCATATTTCCGTACTCAATGTATAAACAGCATCTGTTCCTTTTTGTTCTGCAAAATTGTTCAAGATCCGTTAGGTAGCAAATACCTTTTCGGTGAATGCCGGAAAACAAGCGGTAAATATCCTCTTCTTCCAATTAAGGTTAACGTTTAATTGATCCGATTACTCTATATGAAGTTACATTGAACAACTAATCACTCCGGAAAATTGAATCAAAATAATAGGTTGGAGAAAAATTGCAATCACTGCAGGAGGCAATTCCCTGTGATTTTCAAACATTTGAGAAAATAATTTATGAAAACCAACTATTTTAAGAAATGATTGCGCTTTCTGATTGAAAATGAAATCGTAAATAGGGCCATTAATCCGGCCATGAGCAGGAAAATTCTGCCAATATAATCCCCATACTTTACATAAAAAGTTAATCCGGTATTAGTATTTATTTTGGCGCGGATTGACGTTGGCACCCAATAAGCTGTGCGTTTTGAAATATCGCCTCTCTGGTTAATAAAGCAGGAAATGCCTGTATTTGCTGAGCGTGCAATGCTCCGCCTTGTTTCAATAGCCCGCAACACCGAAAATAAGAGATGTTGCCTGTGCCCTGGGGTATTTCCCCACCAACCATCATTAGTAATAACGAAAACAACATTGGCCCCGTTTCTTATGAACCGGTTTAAAAATTCACCGAACGCTGATTCATAACATATAACGGAAGCGATCTTCAGTGAATCATTTACTCTGAAAGGAATTTGCTCAGGGTCAATGCCCAGGCTTCCGACGGTCCCACCGAGGTTGAGGGCGTATTTTTCAAGGAAATGGAAGGTTTTGGGATAGGGCATTCTTTCAACGCCAGGTGTAAGCTTTGATTTGTGGTACTTACCCAGCCGGCCATCGTGAGCAATGAATAATGCAGTATTGTACGCATCGTAATAGCAGTTGGTATCACTAAATTTACGTGCTGTAGGGCTTAGGGGCTCACCAGCTATGAATATTTTCCGGGTTGAAATTCCAACTACAGCTGCCATGTTTGAGAAACTCCGGTTAAATGCCCTGATCCTTTTTATGCTTTTGGACTCATCTGTCTGATCTTCCCAAACGCCTTCCTGCAAAGCACTTTCAGGGAACACGATAAATTGGGTAAGACTATCCGTTTTCTGAAGTGCTAGCGATAACATCCGTTCATTCACAACCTGGGGATCCAGGCTATATTGCTCCTTGTAGGGATTAAGATTAGGCTGAACAACAACTACATCAATCGGGGCTATTTTTTCATTGTACTTAAAATACATCACATTTGAAACTAATATTGGCAGCACTAACAGGATTATCGCCAAAAACAAGGTTAAACCAACCTGCCTGCTGCAGATTTTTTGAATAAACCGGGCCTGGAAAAACCGGAAAAGCAGGATATTGACTGCAAGAATCCACAGGGATCCGCCAAAAATGCCGGTATATTCGTACCATTGAATCCATTTGGGATAGGCAGCAAATCCATTTCCCAGGTTAAGCCATGGCCAGTTAAGATCCCAGCGCAATTGAAGGAATTCGAGCGAAAGCCAGTAGCCTATAAATGCAATGTATGTAATACTCTGGCCTTTCATATTACGACGGGTAATATGAAAAAGGTTAAATGCCACTGACATCAGCACTGTGTTAAGCAATACAGCGGCAATAACCCCGGCTAATGTTGAATTATAGAGCCAGTAAGTGGTTAGAATATTCCAGACCATGAAAGCGATAAAACTATATCCGAAAATTCCAAAAGGACCGTTTTCTCTCTTCTTCTTCCATTGTTCATTTTCAACCAGGAGGATAGGCACAAACCCTACAAAAAGCAAAATTGGAAATCCCCGCTCAGGCCAGCCAAAGGCTAATAATAAACCTGAGAGTACTGAAAGCAATATTTTATAAAATCGGCTCATTTAAGAATAGTATAGGCGGGCAAAGATACCAAAATCAAAGTTGCAGGACTTTCTGTATTCTCCATATTGTATGCACAAAAAAAAGCCGCATTAAGCGGCCTTGATTAATATCATCAGATTAAACTATGAGTGTCCGATGGTAGGATCTTCTTCCAACGAAGACCAATGATAGGTATAAAGCCCTTCAATCAGGCGCTGTTCTTTCTCAGCAGGTGTGAGCAAATCATATTTTAATTTTTGTGTAAAATGCTTGACCCTAATAGAAGTAAATATATAAA
>JANXXZ010000499.1 GCA_025350385.1 Bacteroidales bacterium | reverse complement strand
GCCCTATTTTATCATGCACCCTTACCAATGCATATTTTAAAGATCAAGGTTTACTTTGATTTACCGAAGTTTACAACAAAGCTCTAAACTCTATGAACCGCCGTATGCCGAACGGCACGTACGGTGGTGTGAGAGGACAGTGAGGGAAATAATCCCTCACTTCCTACTCGATTTCACTCAGGTCTTTTGAAACCCAACTAAACTTAATTCCTCAATTTTTGAGTCAAGATAATTCTTTCTTAATGGACCGAATAGTACACTAAAAAAAATAAATATCTGATCTCTATAATTTCATGATATTACCTTTTCGGTTGAAGGCAATAAATTATTTAATGAGTTAAGAAATCACCCAATCCGCAGCTGTATGAATAAATGATCTATAACTCTACTTCAGCCTCTAGTAATACTCAACCCACTTATTATGCTCCAATCTACTACTATGGAAACTAGGCAGACTAACTTTTCTAAGGGTTTCTTAAGAGGGTCTCTGATTTTGATTGCTATTACATTTGGCATATTTTCAAACACAGCCGAAGCTCGCAATTTTTACTTCTCAAATTCCACTGGTGACGATTCCCGAACCAGTATCCAGGCACCAAATCCTGCCACACCCTGGAAAACGATAACAAAGGCAAATAGTTTCTCGGCAAGCTATTTACCGGGTGATTCTATTCTTTTTAAAAGAGGTGATACATTTAGTGGATCATTAGTTGTTGAAAAATCGGGTACATCTTCACTCCCAATTGTCATCAGTGCTTATGGTACAGGTGAAGACCCAATCATCACAGGATTTACTACATTAAATGGGTGGACAAGTTATGGCTCAGGTATCTATTTTAATAAGATTTCCTGTGAAGTTCAAGACAATGCTACAAAAGTTTATATGCTTACTGTAGATGGGATAAATACTCCAACTGGAAGATACCCTAATACAGGTTGGCTTTCCTATGAATCATCTAATGGAAATACTTCGATCACAGATAACCAATTAAGTGGTACACCAAACTGGACTGGGGCAGAAGTTGTTATTCGGAAAAATAAATGGATGCTTGACCGCAATGTTATCAATTCTCATAGTGGTACAACGATAAATTATAGTACAGGAACAAACTGGACACCTACTAATGGCTATGGGTATTTTATTCAAAATGATATCAGAACTCTTGATGCTTTAGGTGAATGGTTTTATGATGGAGATACTTTATTTATGTATTTTGGGGCAGTTAATCCCTCCACTAAGACAGTCAAAATTGCCACAAAGAATACAGGTATTGAAGTTTGCCAACAAAACTTTCAAACTTATGACAATTTGAATATTGAAGGTTTCAATTGGTATGGGTTCTTTAACTCCTACGGTCAAAACATACTCGTTCAAAACTGCAAAGTTAATTACACTGGCGTTTATGGGATAGCTGTTAATTCCAATTCCAGTAATGCAAGTATGTACATCAACGGGAATGAGATAAAGAACGTTAACGGCACTGCTATCCAGATGAACAGTTCCACTACTTACGCCTCTATAACCAACAATGTTATCGACAGCATAGGACTGTTAAAAGGTGGTTGTCTGCTGGAAGCAAATGACAACGGAGGTGACGGGATAGCCGTTTTTGGTCCAAATGATCTGGTCCAATATAATTCAGTTTCAAACGTAGGACACACGGGAATAAGGTTTCACAAAGGCGCAAATATCCAGGTTAAAAACAACTATGTGTCTAATTTCGGGCTAACTCGTTACGATGCAGGGGGATTGTATGCCTGGAATGGTGACGCCTCTTATAACCCAGTGGGCCAGAAAATAAAGGATAATATCGTAAATGGTAGTTGCCTTATTTCTGAGGGAATTGGTGGAGATTCAAATTTAAGTCTGTTTGGAATTTATTTGGATGAATATTCTACCGGCATTGAAGTAAGCGGGAACAGCGTTACCGGTGTTTCTACTTCGGGAATCAATGTGTTCGATGCTGCCAATATCACAATTTCAAACAACACTCTTTATAATAACGGTTATCAAATACGATACAAATATGACAATGGTGGTTTACCTATCAGAAACTGTTCTGTTACAGGAAATAAGTTTATCTCTAAAGCAATTACTCAACTAGCTTTATACTTTTATAGTGAAGCAAATGATATTTCTTCTTTTGGTATAGCAGACAATAACTATTATGAAAGGCCAATCGATGATAATTTAACAATTCAAACAAATGACCCTACTCATGGAACCGTAAACAGAACCCTTGCCGGATGGGAATCATTTACCGGTCAGGATGCCAATTCCCACAAATCGCCAATATCTATCACAGATACAAGTTGTTTTAAATTTGAATATAATGCCACGAACAGCAATAAAACAATACCTTTAAGCTATACTTATCTGGGAATTGACAGTACTGTTTACTCAAACAGTATCACTCTTTTGCCCTATGCATCCATAGTTCTCATAAAAAGTCCGAATAACAGTAATAATCAGGCCCCAACCATACAAAATCAGAGCTTTCAAGTAAATGAGAACAGCTCTAACGGAACAATTGTCGGAACGGTGTTGGCCTCTGATCCCAACGCCGGGCAAACGCTTACCTATTCAATCTTCTCGGGAAATACCAGCGGCGCTTT
>JANXXZ010000354.1 GCA_025350385.1 Bacteroidales bacterium | reverse complement strand
CTTATATCAGGAAGAGCATTCATTATGGAACCCTTTCACAAATAACACTATATAGCAGAACACCCGGTACCCTGTTTGAACCTGCTATGGAAGTGATACCTCTCTTTCATGAATTCCTTGATTTCGACAAGACCGGAGATACCCGGTTTGATAAAGTTAAATTAACGGATATATACTCCAAAACCAGGCCTAATTCATTTTCTGTTGATTCAGTGACAGAATTCAGCTGCGGATTTGAAAAGAAAATGGACCCGTTCCTCAAAGAGGATGCACTGATGATCGTTGCTTCTGTAGATGTATTTCCAGCAGCGATTCCATCAGGAGCCATGCTGGTAACCTCTCTTGAAACAGCTGACGGAAAACCGCTGGTTTGGGAATCGGCTATGGTCGATTACATTTCACTGGCTGATAAATGGAACAAGGTTCAGCATAGCATGATCGTGAAGGGTTCACTATGCACAGGAGCTAAACTGAAAGTATATTTCTGGAATATAGGTTGCAAATCTTTTTATATTGACAACCTGGAATATACAATCTATAGGATCGGGAATCACTCTCCCTTATTAACAGAACAAAAGGTCTGGGGCGACCAATAAACACAGGTTGGAAAATATGAAAAAGCATTTGTTAATTAGTCGTTTCGTCAGCTTTATCCTGCTGGCAATTGTAATATCAACGTTGATGTCGTGCCGCAAAACGGTTAAGGAATATTACCCTTCGGGAAAGCTGATGGCTGAAAAAAATTACTGTGGGCAGAAACTGGATGGAAAGTTCACCTATTGGTTTGAGAGTGGTGTTATTCAGCAGCAGGCCTTATACAGGAAAGATAAGTTGGACGGAACAATGACGCGTTTGTATGGCAATGGCAATAAGGAGAGACAAGAAAATTATGTGAATGGACTGAAATACGGGAAAGCTGTATCGTGGGATACTGAAGGCAACATAACGGAAGAGCGAAATTATAAGAATGATACGCTTGATGGACCCTATACTTTCTGGTATCCTACCGGCATACCTAAAGTTGAAGGCCACTATAAATCGGGTCTTTATCATGGTAAATGGCAATACTTCAGCGAAATAGGGATAAAAGTAGGAGAAGGAAATTTTAATAAAGGAACAGGTGTATTATTTAGTTACGATCATTTGGGCCATAAAACCAGCGAGGTCAATTTGGAAGGAAACAAGAAACACGGCAAAGAAATCCGGTTCAATCCCGATGGAAGTATAAGGGAAACAATGATTTATGATCATGATAAGCTCGTTAAAGTGTTAAAGGGTCAATGATCTGTTAATTCCGTCGGTTTCTTATTTGGAATCATAATATTTTACTGAATTATTTTAAGTGATTTACTTAAATAGATACCTTTGCGCTGTTATTTAGTTAACAACAAACTATTTATTTTAAAACATCAAACCTAAAATTCCGCTACCATGGAAGTTGAAAAAATGATGATTGACCTGGAAAAGAAACATCCCGGTGAAGTTGAGTATTTACAAGCAGTCCGCGAGGTTCTTGATTCTATTGAAGAGGTTTATAATGAGAGCCCACAGTTTGAATCAGCCGGTATTATTGAACGGTTGGTTGAGCCCGACCGTATTCTATCATTCAAAGTTCCCTGGATGGACGATCATGGAAAAGTCCATGTGAACCTTGGTTACAGGATTCAATTCAACAATGCTATCGGCCCTTACAAAGGCGGGTTGCGTTTCCATCCCTCGGTAAACCTCAGTATTCTTAAATTCCTTGGATTTGAGCAAATCTTCAAAAACAGCCTCACTACATTGCCTATGGGCGGTGGTAAAGGGGGGTCCGATTTTGATCCCAAAGGCAAATCAAATGCTGAAATCATGCGTTTCTGCCAGGCTTTCATGCTTGAACTCTGGAAAATCATAGGTCCCGAAACTGATGTACCGGCGGGTGATATAGGTGTTGGCGGACGTGAGATAGGATTCATGTTCGGTATGTACAAAAAACTCACCCGTGAACATGCAGGTGTGCTCACAGGCAAAGGAATCAACTGGGGCGGCAGCCTCATCCGCCCTGAAGCTACCGGTTTCGGAGCAGTATATTTTGCACAGGAAATGCTTAAAACCAAAGGTACCGACTTTAAAGGTAAAATTGTCGCTGTATCAGGTTTTGGCAATGTCGCCTGGGGTGCCATCACAAAAGTGAATCAACTGGGTGGTAAAGCAGTGACCATTTCAGGACCTGATGGTTATGTATATGATCCTGATGGAATAAGTGGTGAGAAGATTGAGTATATGCTCGAACTTCGTTCATCGAACCAGGATATAGTTAAACCGTATACCTACGAATTCCCGAATGCCCAGTTTGTGCAGGGCAAACGTCCCTGGGAAGTGAAATGTGATATCGCACTCCCATGCGCTACTCAGAATGAGCTCGGCAAGGAAGATGCCCAGATACTCATCAAAAACGGATGTATTTGTGTCGCCGAAGGCGCCAATATGCCTTCAACCCCCGAAGCAATTGAAAAATTCCAGGAGTCAAAAGTTTTATTCGCACCCGGAAAGGCAGTAAATGCAGGTGGGGTTGCCACGTCAGGCCTTGAAATGAGCCAGAACTCAATGAAACTCAACTGGAATGCGGATGAAGTTGACCTTCGCCTGCATCAGATCATGCGTAACATCCACGAAGCCTGCGTCAAATACGGTAAAGGCCCCGACGGATATGTGAACTATGTAAAAGGCGCCAATGTTGCCGGTTTCCTAAAGGTTGCCAACGCAATGCTCGACCAGGGTGTGCTGTAAACTATAATACCATGTGGTTACTGATAAAAGCCGTTCTTTCCAGAGCGGCTTTTTTTTACGGTTTAACAATTACTTAACATTCTCTTAATTTTCAAGCTATATTACGAACCGTACTTTGCACTAAATTAATATTAAAATAATATGCACGCTAAATCTTTAACCCTTTTTCACACTGCACTATGCGCAGCTGGATTTTTCTTTCTGTTCCAGGGCTCCGGTTTTGCCCAGGAAACAACCATGAGCAATGAAGCCGTTGACACATTGAACGGCAAAATCGAGACTGTAAAATCCGATCTGGACCTTTTGAAGCGTTTTAAGGTCACCGGGTATATGCAGGCACAATGGCAATTGGCCGATACCGCAGGATCTGTGACTCCTTTCTCAGGCGGCGCTTTTCCCGGAACTACTGATAACCGCTATGCTGTCCGCCGTGGCAGGATTAAATTTGCTTATGATAATGAATTTTCAACCTTTGTTTTACAACTTGATGCTACTGAAAAAGGAGTCGGTTTAAAAGACGCTTATATAACCGTAAAAGAACCCTGGCTCCAGGTAGTAACCCTTACAACCGGTGTATTCAACAGGCCATTTGGATATGAAATTGTTTATTCATCCAGCAACCGTGAAACTCCTGAAAGGTCACGGATCTTCCAGACCCTTTTTCCGCAGGAACGTGATCTGGGCTCAATGATAACCTTATCACCCAAAAAAGGAACCAAGTATGAATGGATCAAACTGGATGCAGGTCTGTTTGCAGGTAATGGCATTAACCCCGAATTTGACAAACGTAAAGATTTCATTGGACATCTCTATTTTGCAAAAGCTAACAGGAGTGAAACCATTAAATACGGCGCCGGAATTTCTTTATATAATGGCGGTGTATTTCAGGGAACAAAAAAAATATGGACCATGGGAACTGTTGATAGCCTCAATACAAAAGGTTTCGTGGTTGATTCAACAGGAACAAATAAGAATAAATTTGCCAAGCGTCAATATATTGGATTTGATGCTCAGCTAGGTATTCAGTCGGTCATAGGGTTTACCCAAATCAGGGCCGAATATCTAATGGGAACACAACCAGGAACATCAAGCAGCAACGTAAGCATTGCCAGTGCTTCAGCTCCTGCCGCAGCTGACAC
>JANXXZ010000305.1 GCA_025350385.1 Bacteroidales bacterium | reverse complement strand
TTCGGATTTCGGATTTATGAACTTAATCATTAAACATTTAATGTTATATGTTAATCATTCATATAATTGATAATGAATATCATATTACAATTAATGAAAAATGAAAAAGTGTCTGACTATATGTTTAATGTAACTGTCAATTTTCGAATTACAACATTTTCAAATTAATCCTGTCCTCCTGTCTCCCTGTCCCCTTGTCTCCCGGTCCCCAGGTCCCCTTGTCCAATTCTCAGGTTGCAACAACCTTATACACCTTATCATTCCTCCTCACTGGCCGCGTAACATGAATGGTCGGGTTTTCACCTTTAACTGCTTTTTGTGCATATACGTCGTCTTTTAATAGTTCTGATATAACACTTTCATAAACCCCGGTAGTAGAGCCAGTAATATAAATCTCATCACCAATTGTAAGTTCATTTGTTTCGAGGCGGATATGTGCCACCTGCAGTTTTGAAAAATAATTGACCACGGTACCGATGAATACTTTCTTTTTTGTTGCCATCGATCCGTGCACGGGTGACCATTCCCCGATCTTACGTCCCAGATAATATCCTTCCCAGAATCCCCGGTTATACACCGAAGCCAGTTCTGCATCCCATTTTTCAATGGATTGCGGTGTAAACGTTCCTGCAAAATAAGCTTCCACTGCTTCGCGGTAACAGCTGGTTACTGTTTTTACATATTCGGGTGAGCGGCCACGGCCTTCAATTTTGAGTACGCTTACCCCGGCCTCCAGTACCTTATCGAGCAGCTGGATCGTTTTAAGATCCTTGGGCGACATGATGTATTCATTGTCAATCTCAAGTTGCGTATCACTTTCCTTGTCTTTTACAAGGTATGAACGGCGGCAATCCTGCACGCAGGCGCCCCGGTTGGCCGAAGCGTTATGATTATGCAGGCTGAGGTAGCATTTCCCGCTAACGGCCATACACAAAGCGCCATGAACGAATATCTCAATCTTTACCCATTCGCCTTTCGGACCGCGGATATCCTGTTCCTTAATCTGCCGGGTGATATCCGCTACCTGATCAAGCTTCAGTTCACGGGCAGTAACCATTACATCAGCGAATCGTGAATAAAACTTCACTGCCGAAAGGTTGGTAATATTGCATTGGGTTGAGATATGGATTTCAACGCCCTTTTCCCTGGCATACTCAATAACGGCAAGGTCGGAAGCAATAACGGCAGTTACCCCGTTGGCCTTGGCAGCATCAATAGTCTTGTGCACCTCTTCGATCTCATCATCAAAAACTACCGTGTTGAGCGTGAGATAGCTCTTCACATTGTGCCGGCGGCAAATGCGTGCTATTTTCTCCAGGTCTTCAAGCGAAAAGTTCACGCTCGAACGCGAACGCATGTTGAGTTTACCCACCCCGAAGTATACCGAACCTGCCCCGCCCTGGACGGCTGCCATAAGCGACTCGTAGGAGCCAACCGGCGACATTATTTCGATAGAGTGCGATGCATCGGCTTTCATGCGGTAAAGGTAAAGGATTTTGGAAGAAGGTTAGTCTTCAGTTGGCACGCTTCCTTTTTAAGAACGCCTCCAGTTTTTACATAAACTATTTCAGGGATGTTTCGGGTTATACCTTTAATAAAAAACAAAACAGGGCTTCCCTTGAGGTAAAACCCTGAGCTTTATTGAAATCACAATCTTATGTTGGATTGTGGCTGGTATTGAATGAAATATAAATATTATATCGATACCTTCAGACTCAATTCCTTCAGCTGTTCGTCCGAAATACGGGAAGGAGAATCAATCATCACATCGCGGGCAGCGTTGTTCTTGGGGAAGGCGATATAATCGCGGATGGATTCGCTTCCGCCAAACAGGGAACACAGCCGGTCGAAACCGAAAGCGATGCCACCGTGCGGCGGAGCTCCAAATTCAAAAGCATTCATCAGGAAGCCAAACTGTTCCTGGGCATCTTCCTCACTGAAACCAAGCAGTTTCAGCATTTTATGCTGCAGCGGTTTGTTGTGGATACGAATAGAACCTCCGCCTACTTCCACACCGTTGATCACCATATCGTAAGCGTTTGCACGGACTGACCCGGGATTGGTTTCCAATAAAGGGATATCTTCCGGCTTCGGCGAGGTAAACGGGTGGTGCATGGCATAAAAACGCCCGGATTCTTCATCCCATTCCAGGAGCGGGAAATCATACACCCAAAGAGGGGCAAATGTTTCGGGTTTGCGCAGGCCTAAACGGGTTCCCATTTCAAGGCGAAGTTCGTTAAGGGCTTTGCGGGTCTTATTGGTTTTGCCGGCCATTACAAGCATCAGGTCGCCGGGCTTGGCGTTGAATGCTTCGGCCCATTTTTTCAGTTCTTCCGGCGAATAGAATTTATCAACCGATGATTTCAATGTACCATCAGCATTGTAACGCAGGTATATAAGCCCGCCGGCACCGATTTGCGGTTTCTTGACAAAATCCGTCAGTTCGTCCAGTTGTTTGCGGGTGTATTCGGCACAGCCTCCGGCATTGATCCCGACTACAAGTTCTGCATCATCAAATACCTTGAAATCCTTACCCTGAACCAGTGTGTTAAGTTCAACAAACTGCATCCCGAAACGGGTATCCGGTTTATCGCAACCGTAAAGTTTCATGGCATCAGCCCAGGTCATTCGCGGGAGTTTAACCACGTCAATGTCCTTTACCGTTTTGAAAAGATGTTTGATTAGACCTTCGAAAGTGTCAAAGATATCTTCCTGGGTAACGAAGGACATTTCGCAGTCGATCTGGGTAAATTCAGGTTGGCGGTCGGAACGCAGATCCTCGTCGCGGAAGCATTTCACTATCTGGAAATAACGGTCGTAACCGGCTACCATAAGTAACTGCTTGAAAGTTTGGGGCGATTGAGGCAGGGCATAAAATTCGCCCGGGTTAACGCGCGAAGGAACCACATAGTCGCGGGCTCCTTCGGGAGTACTTTTAATGAGAACTGGTGTTTCTATTTCGATGAAATTGATGCTGTCCATGTAGTTGCGAGTCTGGAAAGCCATGCGATGGCGCAGTTCCATATTCCGTTTCACTGCGCCCCTGCGTAAATCAATGTAACGATATTTCATGCGTAGTTCTTCGCCTCCGTCAGTGTTATCTTCAATAGTAAACGGAGGTGTTTTCGACTCGTTCAGGATTTCAAGCTTTTCAACGATAATCTCCACATCGCCTGTAGCCATTTTCGGGTTTTTATTGCTGCGTTCAGCAACCTTGCCGGTTGCTGAGATTACGAATTCACGTCCCAGTTTACGCGATTGTTCGTAAACACCAGCATTGGTTTCCATGTTGAAAACCAACTGGGTTATGCCGTAACGGTCGCGTAAATCCACAAAAGTCATTCCTCCCAGGTCGCGGGAGCGTTGAACCCAACCGCACAGGATTACGATTTGTCCGGTATGTTTTATATTGAGTTCTCCACAGGAGTGTGTACGGAGCATGGATTTGGATTTTAAAATGAAGGGGCAAAGGTAGGAAAAAAGGGGGTAAATCAGGACCATACATCCTTGTGCAGGGTGAATTTGAATTCATGATATTCCCCTTTTTAAACTTTTCATTTCGGAAACGCACTCTAAACTACTCAATATCTAATTGATATCCATTATAATAAACACGGTAAATATTTGGTTGTTAAAAAGCGTTAAAAGGATTTGTTCGGGGGGAATAACCCCTTGATTTTCACCGAAAAATTCATTACTTTTGCACTCGCTTTTTAGCGAACTTAATAAAAAATATTCTCAACATGAAACTCTCCCAATTCAGGTATCATCTGCCTTCGGAACTTATTGCTGTGAGGCCGGTACAAAACCGCGATGAATCGCGCCTGATGGTCCTTAACCGCAAAACGCAATCCATAGAGCACAAAACATTCAAAGATATTCTTGACTATTTCGGCGACGGCGATGTGTTTATCCTGAATAATACAAAGGTTTTTCCAGCCTTATTATTGGGTGAAAAGGAAAAAACCGGCGCTAAAATTACCGTTTTCCTGCTTCGTGAACTTAACAGCGAGGCTCGCCTTTGGGATGTACTCGTGGATCCGGCCCGTAAAATCCGTATCGGGAATAAACTTTATTTTGGTGATGATGATGCCCTTGTAGCGGAAGTTATTGACAATACAACTTCGCGTGGACGTACCCTTCGTTTTCTTTTCGACGGCCCATATGATGAGTTCAAACGTACTATTGAAATGCTGGGTAAAACCCCTCTTCCCGAAGAATTACAACGTATACGCGACATTGAACCTGAAGACAAGGAACGCTATCAAACCATTTATGCCAAAAATGAAGGTGCCGTTGCCGCGCCCTCGGCAGGTCTTCATTTCAGTCGCGAACTGATGAAACGCTTAGAACTGCAGGGCGCCGCCTTTGCTGAGGTGACCTTGCATGCCGGTCTGGGCAATTTTCGTGCAATTGATGTGGAAGATCTTACCAAGTATAAAATGGATTCGGAAGAACTCATTATTGAGGAAGAAACGGCCCAGTTGGTCAACAAATCAAAAGACGCACGCAAAAAGGTATGTGTAGTGGGAACCACAACCATGAAAGCCATTGAATCGTCGGTTGCGATTTCAGGTAATCTCAATCCTTACAAGGGCTGGAGTAACAAATTCATCTTCCCTCCTTATGAATTCAGTATTGCCAACAGTATGATAACCAATTTCCACCTGCCTCAGTCTCCTATGATGATGATGGTAGCAGCCTTTGCAGGATACGATTTGCTGATAAAAGCCTACAAGGAAGCCGTCGCACATAAATACCGCTTCTTCACTTATGGAGATGCGATGCTCATAATCTGATAAAATAACGTTGATTCATAATAGCCAGAAAATCCCTTCGGAAGAGGGGATTTTTTTTTGAAGACTGATAGTTGTAAATTTGAGTCAACTACGCAACATTTTATTTGGATGAAAAGGTAAAAATAGCATATTGATTAGATTCAAACTTCTAATAATGAATAACATATAACACTTAATGAATAACGTTAAAGTGTCGAATACTACTTAGTCATTAATCAGTTTGTGTTTAATGTTAATCATTAATTGACTTCACTTTTTTATAGAAGTACCCTATGGAAACGATCCGCAAAATATATAAAACCGGCTACGGCCCCTCCTCAAGCCACACCATGGGACCGCGAAAAGCCGCACTGATCTTTCATGCTAAAAATCCTGATTCTGTAAAGTTCCGGATCACTCTGTACGGAAGTCTTGCTGCTACCGGAAAAGGGCATCTTACTGATAAAGTAATCAAAGAGTCTTTCCCTGAAGATAAAGTCCAGATCGTTTGGGAAAAGGATATTTTCCTGCCCCAGCATCCCAACGGGATGAAATTTGAAGCCCTGGACAACAACGGAATAATTACTGATGAATGGAATGTCTTCAGTATTGGCGGCGGCGACATCATGGACGATACCATTAAAAGCCAGTTGGTGAGTATTTACCCACATACTAAACTGACGGATATCCTGCACTGGTGCGAAAATAAAGGCCGCACCCTCTGGGAATATGTTGAAATGCATGAAGACCCGGAAATATGGAATTTCCTTTCCCAGGTATGGGCAACCATGAAGGAATCCATCATCCGCGGGCTCGAAAACGAAGGCGTTCTTCAGGGTAGTATACACTTGCCCCGCAAGGCATCCTCTTATTTTATAAAGGCGAAAAGTTCAGCAGGTTCGCTACAGAAAAGGGCTCTTGTTTTTGCCTATGCTCTTGCCGTTGCGGAGGAAAATGCCGGTGGTGGACAAATCGTTACTGCTCCTACCTGCGGATCATGCGGAGTAGTGCCGGCAGTTTTGTATCATGTACAGAATACCTATCAATGTTCCGACACCAAAGTCATCAGGGCGCTGGCAACAGCCGGCCTTATTGGCAACCTGGTAAAGGAAAATGCTTCGATCAGTGGTGCACAGGTTGGTTGCCAGGGTGAAATAGGCACTGCTTGTGCCATGGCAGCGGCGGCGGCTACCCAACTTTTCGGCGGCACACCTTCACAGGTGGAATACGCCGCCGAAATGGGTCTGGAGCATCACCTCGGGCTTACCTGCGACCCGGTAGCCGGGCTGGTGCAGATTCCCTGCATCGAACGGAATGCCATCGGAGCAGGTCGTGCAATGGATGGCAGCGCCTATGCGATCCTTTCCGACGGTCATCACAGGGTGAGTTTCGACAAGACCTGCATTGCCATGAAAGAAACCGGGCATGACCTGCCCGATATTTATAAGGAAACCTCGGAAGGCGGACTGGCGCTTCAACTATAAAACAACTCAAATGAAAAACTTTGCCATCATTGTCGCAGGGGGAACCGGAAGCCGCATGGGGCATGATACCCCTAAACAATTCCTGCTGCTTGCCGGAAAACCGTTGCTGATGCATTCAATAGAAGCATTTTACCGGTTCGATGCCTACATGCAAATTATTGTATCCCTTCATCCCGATTTTGTTGAAAACTGGCGACAGCTGTGCAAACAATATGAATTTCAGATTCCTCACCAGCTGGCTCCCGGTGGTGAAACCCGTTTTCATTCGGTACAAAACAGCCTCAAACTAATTTCGGGATCCGGGTTGGTGGCTGTACATGACGCAGCCCGTCCCAATCTGTCTGTTGACCTGATTAATCGGGTATTCACTGAAGCAGCCCGAACAGGCAATGCAATTCCCTGCATCCCGGTTAATGAAACTGTGCGGATAGTTGAAGGCGAAAAGATCAGGATGATTGATCGCACAAGCCTACGAATTACACAAACACCTGAAGTTTTTGAATCCGGACTCCTGAAAAGAGCCTATGAACAACCCTTTCAACCTGGATTTACCGATGACGGCTCTTTGCTCGAAGTCCTGGGAATGCAGGTTTGCCTGGTTGAAGGAGATCCGGGAAATATGAAAATTACCTTACCTGGAGATATTGAAATTGCGGAAGTGCTGATGAAAAGACAGCAAACGGAATAAGATAAAAGACAAAAGACAAAAGTGGGAAGATATGATGTACATCACGTCTTTGGTTCTTTGAGTGTTTCTCCCCCTGTTATCTGTTTGTCGTGATTCCTTTTTGTCGCGATATTCCTGCCCTTCCATTCATAGGATTTCAGGTTACCAAGGATTCCTATCAAAACTGTGTACAGGATATTCAGCAATTCCAGGAGAGGGAAGAGCCACAGGAGTTTACGGCTTCTGAAGAACCCTGCAATTCCAGCCATAACAGGGAAATCGATCACCATTTTGATTAGATACAGAGCCAGGGCCAAAATAAGTCCATTTGGTGAAAAGAACCCATAAATCAAGGTTGTCAGGATCGCAAGGTTGGTAAAATACACAATGAGGGATGAGACGATGACCGGTGGATCTTTATAACCCCTGCTTTTGGAAACCCATCGCAGTCGCTGATGAAAGAACTCCTTGAGGTTTTTCGATGGTTTTGTGCTTACCATGGCGCGGGTTGATTTCAGGAAACAGATTGATTTTGCTCCAAACAGCTGTTTTATCCTGAACAGTAGAAAAACATCATCCCCCGAAGGAAAACCGGTATTTCCTGCAAATCCGCCACACATTACATAGGCATCTTTCTCATAGGCAAAGTTCGCTCCATTGGCCATCAGGGGGATTCCGGCCCTTGCTGAACCTGCGGTTGATGCTCCCAGGCTCATAAATTCGAGGGATTGCAGTTTTCCGAAAAAGCTTTGCTCAGAGCTAAACCGAACCGGGGACAGTATCATTTTAGGATGATGCATCTCGTAAAAGGACACAATACTGCTGACCCATGTTCCCTGAAGCCGGCAGTCAGCATCTGTGGTAAGAATCAGTATTCCGGTTGAAAATTGAATTCCGTAATCAATGGCGGACTTTTTACCTGTCAGTCCTGAACTTTTCAATTCCAATAACCTTAAAAACGGGGCTGAATCTTTCAGTTGGTTAACAACTTGAACTGTATTATCCTCCGAATGGTCATCCACTACTATGATTTCAAGCAGACCGGATGGATAGTCCTGCCTGACCAAATCCTTCAGCAGGGCTCCGATGCTCACCTCTTCATTCCTGGCAGCAATTATAACGCTTACCCTGGTTTCGGGGTTTCCCGGCAACGGTTTATATTCATGCAACCGGAACCAGCCTGTTGTGATTATACCGATGAGAATAGCGTATAGTATAAAGATCAGTCCGATCAGCAGTAAAACTATCATCGCCTGAAAAATCGGAGGTTGAAAACAAACGGCATTCCAATGATAGCCGGTATTGCCAGGTTAATGATCCATAATAATCCTGCCGCCAGTACAATGGCCATTGATTCAATTTCAGTCATCGGGATAGCCCTGTATTTCAAGTACATACCTATAAAATAAAGACTCACTGATCCCCGAACTCCCAGTTCCGAAAGGGCAAAGGAAGGAATTACGGCCAGCGAAAGATAAATTAACGGAATAATAATCATTACCTGTGCTAAGGGTATTTCAATCCCAAAAACTCTTAACATGAGGTAGAATTGCAGACTGAACACCAGGTAACGGAAAAAGCTGAGCATCAGAACAATGAATAACTCACTTCGTGAGACTGATTCAATAACGCCCAGGTAAGTCAGCACCTTGTACCATTGACCTCGAACCAGTTTCCTCAGTAATCGGCTAAAGACAGGAACCCTGAAAAACAATGCAAGCATAGCGAAGTTGAACAGGGTAATTCCCGAAATCACGCCAATATTTACCCAGATGGAGGGCAATGAACCGGGCGGCAGAAAATCATGGAAAACAAATAACAAAGCTGTGGTCCCTAACAGTATCGTGATCAGAAGCTGGCTGATACTGCCAATTATAGTGAGAAATGCTGCTTTCACCGGGTCCCCGGTTTTCAGGATAAATACCCGTCCCAGGAATTCACCGGTACGGTTCGGCATGAAAATGCTTACTGTGATCCCAGTAAGAACTGATTCTACAGCCCGGTAAAATGGTATTTTCTCAATCCTGCTAACCAGGATCCGCCATTTTACAGATTCAACGGACCAGTTCAGGATCATAAGCACACAAACAACATAAATTCCTCTGTAGAAAAAAGGGTTGTTCCCGAACGATTCAACCGCTTTGAGGAGTTCGCCGACTTCTCCTTTGGCGAACACTTTCCAGTAAATAAATCCCAGCGACAGGCCAACAATCGCGAGCCGGATGAGGATATTAAGAGTTTTATGTAACTTTGGAAGTCTCAAGATTCAGCTTAAATTAAAATACAGGTAAATACACTAAAACTCTTACACCTTGCCAACTGACCGCATCATTCTGGGCATTGACCCCGGAACCAATATCATGGGTTTCGGATTAATTCTCGATAAAGGTAAGAAAATAGAACTCATAGCGCTTGATGTCATAAAACTCGATCATCTTGACACCCATCCTCTGAAACTGAAACATATTTTTGAGAAGGTCCTCGGGTTGATTGATGCCTATCATCCGGATGAGGTAGCCCTTGAAGCACCTTTTTTCGGCAAGAATGTTCAGAGTATGCTCAAACTGGGCCGTGCCCAGGGCGTGGCCATGGCGGCTGCCCTGTACCGCGATATTCCGATCTTTGAATATTCGCCGCGCAAGGTAAAACAATCCATTACCGGGCGCGGCAATGCATCCAAGGAGCAGGTCTCGGCTATGCTGAACAGGCTTTTTGTAATTGCTGAACAACCTAAATATTTTGATGCCACCGATGCTGTTGCCGTGGCTTGTTGCCATTACTTTCAGCGTTCGCCGGGGGAACAGAAAAAAAGCTATTCGGGCTGGGCAGCGTTTGTGAGTAATAACCCGGATAAGGTGGCGGGGAAGTGAGAGCCTTTTTCCGCAGACGAGGGGACAAGGAGTTGAGAATTTCGGATTGTTGATTTCGGATTTCGGATTTGAGGGAGGATGGCGGATATAGGATCTGGTTATTCAGTCGTTTCAGATGGTTTACCAGCATCAGAATCAGGCTCAAAATTCAAATTTAAATTCCTATGAGCACTGAACTTTTTAAGAAGCTGAAAATTAACATTACGCAGAAGATGCTGATTCTGAATCCTCCGGCAGAATTCACTTTTTTTGTGGCAGGTTTAAAATACGATGCAGTTCTCCCCGAAAATCCGGATCAACGGTATGATTATGTTCAGTTATTTGCCACTTCTCAGAATGAAATGGAAAATGAGGTGATCAAACTTGGCAATGCCTTGAAATATGATTGCACTTTCTGGATTTGTTACCCGAAAGGAGGAGGCACAATTAAGTCTGATATTAGACGCGACACAGTTTGGAAAGCCTTGGAACTGATCCACCTCCGCCCCGTTACCCAGGTAGCCATTGATGAAACCTGGAGCGCGCTGCGCGGGCGGCCTCATGAAATGGTGGGGAAATAGACCTTTTTTAAAAAAGAAAAATTTCCTTATTCATTTTTTATTAAATGTTATATGTTAATCATTATCAGCCTCAAAAGATACAAGACAAAAGGAATAAGACAAAAGTAGCTGTCCAGATTAATGAAATAATGATTAACATCAAACACTTGATGTTTAATATTAAAGAAATTAACCACTTAATAACCTACCGCAGCAACATCACAACTCCTCTTTTTTGATTCTGTTTATTACCGCTAACTTCATCAGAACAATAAACCAGATATGTATATAAACCGCCAGGTGCGGGTTCGCCTTTGAAGGTCCCGTCCCATTCAGGCAACGGGCCAATGCTTTCGAATAGCTTTTGTCCCCAGCTATTGAAAATCACCATCTTATCTACCTTCACATTTCTTACCACTGCCCTGAATACATCATTCCTGCCATCATTGTTAGGAGTGAAGGCATTAGGAAAGAATATTATTGGAGGACATTCGTCGACAGTAATGCTGTCGCTGACAATACCGCATCTGAAACTGCTTTGCAATCGATAAATGCCTGGTTCTGTAACCGTAATCTGGAAAGAAGTATCCCCAGTGCTCCAAGCATAATTGGATAACTGGATGTTGGCCATCAGTACAACAGGTTTATCCACTCCTTGATCGCACAGGGTCGTATCTTTCCCCAGTTCAATAATTCCGTTTGGGATAGTATCTACCTGCACATTGATATTGTCGGATTGCGGGCCACAGCGGTCAAGCGTTTGCAAGGAATAGTTGCCGGCCACTGTTGCGGAGATAGTTTGTGTGGTATCACCGGTGTTCCATAAATAATTGCTGAAACCAGCCTGTGCTGAGAGAAGAATGCTTTCTCCCTTACAAATTACTGTATCTCTTCCCAATTCAAGCAATGGTGTATCAAAAGAAATAATTTTTTGGCTGTAAAGGGAACCGCAGCCATTTACAATACAACGTACCCAGAACTTCCCATCCGTTGTGGCATCTGTTTCGGATGTGTTGGCGCCATTAGACCATTCGTATGTATCATAACCGGGCGGCGCTGCCAGATGCAATGGCAAGGCGCTTCGGCAAATTACGGTATCATTGCCCAGGTAGGGTGATCGTAACCCCATACCGGCCTGTGCCACGCTCACATCATCGACGTAGTAATCAACCCGGTCATATTCCTTATATTTTATAATGTTAGTGGTAGCATTCGACCGGAAATTTCCAATCGTTATATATTTCTCCCCTCCATGTGCAATATACAAATCACTAATTCGTGTCCATCCTACACTATCTGTAATCAACTGCGATGATCTGATTTGTGGAATTATATTTATTAAATAATATGGTTGCCCTTGATTCCAATCCATTAATGTGTCGCTGATCAAGGCATCAACGTTCTGAATAGCTCCGCCAGAAACATCAACAAGGCTGACGTAATAGTTTATACAATAAATTGTATCTTTTAGTAAAGGTGCTGAAAAAAAACCTTCAATATACATTCTTCTATCCGGATCAAGATCCCAACTAAAAACACAAATGCAGACATATCCTTCGCCTGAATGAGCAGGTTGATACCCAAAATTATTTTGGGGGACACTATATTTAGGACCAACTCCACAACTATTAAAGTAGCTTGCATCACCTGCAAGAAAACCATACCAATCCTTGACAAAAAGACTAAACCTCCCGATTGTGTATGGACAAGTAATATATTGTTCGAAATCGGGGTTCTTCACAAGGTTTTGTGTAGAACCTGTGATAGTTAAAACAAATAAAAAAATGCTTGAAATTAGGATCTTTTTCATCGATTAAAATAACCCATATACTGTATAATTATACAGTATATGGGTAGTGTGGAACGGTTAGTTTTTTGTAATCAGTCCATTACAATTAACGCTTTTTGATTTTAGCTGGTATAGATATATACCGGACGGAAGATCAGTTATTGAAAAAGTCCTTTTGCTTGTTCCAGCGGATATTGACTCATTATCCAGCAATAATTTTACTCTTTTACCATACATATCAGTTAACACTAAACTGTAACTTTCTTCAATCTGGTTAGTAATCATAAAGCTAACAAAGTCAGATGTTGGATTTGGAAAGACAATGAGATTATTACCAATCGAAACATTATTATTGAGTATTTCATTACCAACGCCATCCACGGCCGATTTATTTCTCGTGGTAACATATAAATAAGAGTAATCGGACACAGTCAAACATTCATTTCCAATATAAACAGTTAACTTAAAGGTTCTGTGATATGAATAAGCCCCGTTATTATAACCAAAGTAACCTGTGTAACCATTGTATCCTGATGTACTTGTTGAGCCATCATGATCCGGAAGTCCAGTGTTGCACTCTCCGAAACCAGGATTTACAGGCCACACAGCAGCACTCACACAATAGCTGTTCAGGTTTTCATATGTAAGACCTGAAACTCCGTTAATTGGCAAATATCGGTCATAGATATTTGTTGCTGTTCCATTCGATGCAATTTCATCAATCACTGCCCTGTAGAAAGTGATTACACCAGTGCTATTGCTGATTCGATATCCCAGAGAATAAGTACCCACAGGTACAGGCGTTGAAATACTATGAGAAGGCGCCAAATAAGTTTGGGGGTTAGCGGAATTATATATTTCAAGTGCGATATTTGCCTGGGGGGCACTGCTAACCATGATAGTATAATTAAGTGTACTTTCATGATCACATGCATCGCGTATTGTATAAGCGATATTTACTCTTCCAGGTGTAGTGCTTAGGTTTAGTTGTGCGCCATCGGTCAATGTCCGAAGATCAAGGTTGGTAGGCGGTTGTCCCAATGCCCATGCTCCGGTTGGATTATAGTTGATATATCCTTGACCAGTAATCATCTGACAGTTAATATCAGTGGACTTAATCACTAACTTATATTTCGTAGGAGTACCACCTGTGTATGTCGCAGAAAATGTGATTGGATTGCAATTAAAGAAATTGGTAAGAGTTGTACAATTGCCCGAAGGTGTTATGTTGTTGATTGTAAAACCAGCTAAACTTACAATTGGGTTGCCAATAAATTGGTTATAGTTATCGCCATCAACCTGATCAGGTAATGTGAAAATATTATTAAGAGCTCGGTTTCGTGAGTCGAAACCGGCATTTAGTTGTGAAATAACATCAGTTGAAGATATACCTACTAAAGTAGTTGAAATTAAATTATTTTCAGGATCAAAAGTTGGCGATATACCATAAATTTTATTGTTTTTAGCATACTCAAGGAATGTATTGCTCAAATCAACTCCTGAAGGAAGTGTAACTGATGTTACCACTCGGGTTTGTGTGTTGATCTTGGAAACCCCACCTGTGCGGGAAACGTATAATTTGGGGTATAGCGCCTCACTGTTAAATTCAATACCTGTAGCTCCTGCTATTGAATAGTGTTGAACTGTATAATCCCATAAACCAGTTGACGGATTAATACCAATCACATGAACTTTAGCCAGGGCTTTTGATCCTCCGGCGGCATCTACCCAGGCAAACATATTACTTCCCCTTGATAGTTCTGCTTCATAGCTTTCAAAACTTCCAGAAGTAAGCCCAAGGGCGCTATATGTTGCAATCAAAGTGGGTCCAGTTATTCCGGTGCTGCTAATTAAACTTCTGTATATTCCAGATGCACTCGTAGAGAAAATGAACCTTTTTGCCGTTGATCCAGAACCAATATAAACTTTAGATACCGCGAATGCTGTCATATCATAGGATCCGTCTAAATTAATAATAAAGCCTTCCGGTTCCATGTGAGCAATTTGTTCGGGTGGGCACATTACCGAGACATTTTGTGAATTAATCACAACCGGGTTAGTGCCAGAGCAATCTACCTTAACATACAGCAGGACACTTTGAGCAATGGGACATTCCTTGACATAAATTACATAGAATTGATTGCATGAACCTGGTATTGGAACAATTGAAACTTCTGAACGAGTGATGTCAAACTGATCGCCGCAAACCGACATATTATAACCACCTAATTTCCCAGCATACGTGCCGGTAGGACCATATATATATCCATCTTGAACAGTGAATAATAGATTCCCATTTTGATCATAGGCACCATTGGCTACTTTATAAGGAGAATTAGCGTACCCAGGTATAGCTGTTGCTGTCGGAGTAGCCGGATTCATATTGAATTTAAATGGAGGGGTAGTCCAATAATTCATTTGAGCATGCGCGCTTGAATTAAATCCTAATGCCACTATTATTATGACACCATAAATGATTTTTTTACTTAAAGACATGTTTTTGTAATTTTATGCCTGTTACCGGTGGCTGGGGAGTGGTTGCCGGAAAACTTCCAACGGTTTAGGCAGCCAACTCCCCTGTGCCGGTAATAAGCCGGTTAATAATCATTAAATTGATTATTTCTATTGGGTGCTAAATGTAACGGAAGGTGATAGCACGATGCGATCAGAGGTAACAGGATGGCTGGCCTTTCTCCTTTCATTATACAGGCCTGGTTTTTATCCTTAAAGGTACAATAGGTTATTTTTTTGAAATCGTGAAAATGATATGGGTTTAATTAAGTTGTTGCAAAGAATAGAAGATCAGTTATGGCTTAAATATTTGAAGAAAATCAAGAAAGCAACTAAATGAACCTGAAAAAAAATGAGTATTATTAAGCATTAATTTGGTAAAAATACGTAATTTGTTATTAGTTATATAAAAAAAATCAAAATAGTTATTATCAATTTTTCAACAATTGGGCTTAGCTTTTAATTTTATAAATCTGTATATCTGTTTATTACACATAGCAAATACGACAATACAAAAATAGATTGTATTGCAAAGCAAATTAATTATCACACTAATGGTTAGTATTCCTTATTTGTTTAAATGAATATCACATGAAAAAAAAATAAATGTAACCATACACTATATCCAATAAGTTGAAAAAGGTAATACACGTTGAAAGAATATCAACTCTTCAACACCTTAGCAATTTATAATTTTATGTTATGTGTTATTCATTATCAACGGATTAATGATTGACACTAAACCCTGAATGAATAATGTTAAAGTTTTTCGGGATTTCCAATCCTTAGTCATTTTTCATTTTATGTTATATATTAATCATTATCAACGAATTAATGATTAACACAAAACCCTTAATGTTTAATGAAAAAGTTGCTTAAACCTACATGAGTTTCTGGTAGGCCTGCCACCAGCGGTCGGGGATCTCATTATCGCAGCTTGTCTGATAGTCATTATAGGAACAGGGGACCAGGTAGTGGCGGCGGTACTTCTCACGAATATTCTCGGCGCATTTTACTTCCATCCACCAGCGGTCCGTTTTCTTGCTTTTATAGAAAACTATTCCCTCTTCATGGTTGATCAGCTGCACATTGTACCGGATAAATCCCTCAGCGTCATTCGCAGGGTGGTCGTGCTGACGGTGATAAAAACCATCAATAAAGTACCAGATCATCTGTGCCAGCAAATGCGCGGTCTGACCATTGCGGTCGAAGGCAGGATTCATCTCATAAAAACCGATGCAGGTCAGCTTGTCGCTCATCCCGGCATAGCGGGTTATCTGGCAGGCTTCTTCCCCATAAAAACCGTTAGGTGTTGCATTCCCGTTTCCCGGGGCATCAGTCTGGCGGATAGCTGAAATATCAAAGGTAAGCATATCGGCATTGCGCACCAACGGCTCGATTTCGGTCATATTACTGCGAGCTACGCCTAAGCGGTACACATCAAAGAACAGGTCCCTCATCAGGTCAATGGCCCCCTGGTCAACCAGGTAAGTCTGGTACCCGATATTGGTATAATTAAACAGAAAATTAGGCTTGTGAAGGATAATATGACTGAGATAGGATCGTGAATTGAGCTGTCTTTCCGTTTCGCCAAGGTCGAACATATTATCAATGGCAGCTATGTTTATAATCTGATCCCGATTTTTATAGGCTTTATAGACTGCGTAGGTGAGTTCCTGCCCTCCCCCGATAATAAGTGGAATAATTCCTGATTCCTGGAGTTTTTCAATAACCGCTGATAGGGCAAAAAAGGTATCTTCGGGCTCATTCCCCCGTTCTATGTTTCCTAAGTCTGCAATTTTGATTGTATAATTACCGGGGTATAGCCGGTACAGGTAATCGCGTACCGCGTCGGCAGCCATTCCGCAACCTTTATTATTCACTGAATTACGGTCATCATCAACCCCAATGATTGCGATATCCAACCCTGCAAGTGAGGGGAAATGGCTCACATCTGAATAGATTGTTATAACCTCACCAAGCCGTTTATAAACAGTATTGGGCGCAACCGGAGGATCCATCCCGTGAACAGGTTTGAAATAAAAGGCTATATCAGTCATAACATGTAATTTGCTTCAGCTTCAATAAGCGGAAAGTATTTAAGCAAAGAAACAAAGATTTTTGGCACGAAATTCCTGTGGCGGATGAGAAAAATTGGGGTCCTTTGGATTGTGCTGAGTGCTCTGTGCTGAGTGCTGAGATTGGAGTGCTTGGTGCACAGTGCTTAGTGCCTGGTGACTCATGCTATTTATCCGGGCACGGGTCTGTTCATCCATTATTTCAGATGGAGTTCGGCGTTTTAAAAATAAGACCAGGAATAGTATGACTTATGTCCGAAGTTGAATACCGGCTACTTGACTCATGGTACTGTTCACCGGGCACTCGGCACTCAGCACTATGAACTTCTATTTCTTTCCCCTCTTAACAAATCCCTTTTTCTTTGCGGAAGGCGGAGCGCTTTTGGCAATCTCAAGGCATTCATTAAGGCTAAGAGAAGCCGGAGCAGACCCTTTCGGGATCTTATAGTTTTCCTTGCCGATTGAAATATAGGGTCCGAAACGGCCATTCAGCACCTTAACGTCAGGTCTTTCAACAAACTCGCTGATGGTGCGGTTGGCTTCAACCACTCTTTTTTCTACAATCAGATCGATGGCTTCATCCGCTGTGAGGGTGACCGGGTCATCTGTCTTTTTTAATGAATAAAACTTCTTATTATGCAGCACATAAGGACCGAATCGGCCAATTCCCACAATCATTTCCCCGCCTTCAAATTCACCGATTGGTCGCGGAAAGTCGAAAAGTTTCAGCGCTTCCTCCAGCGAAATGCTCTCAATTGATTGTCCTTTGCGCAATCCTGCAAAACGTGGTTTTTCCTCCGATTCGGTTTCACCAATCTGAGCCATGGAGCCGTAACGGCCGATCTTCACATATACATTTTTACCGCTCTTGGGATCAGGACCAAGAAGTTTCTCTCCTTTTGCCCGTTCCTTGCTTTCCAGGGCTTCAGTCACTTTTCTATGGAAAGGGCCGTAAAAGTCACGGATAATATGATTCCATTCCTGCAGGCCTTCGGCAATTTCGTCAAACTCCTTTTCAACGTTGGCAGTGAAATTATAATCCATGATATCAATAAACGACTGCATCAGGAAGCGTGTTACCAATTCGCCAATATCAGTAGGAAAAAGTTTGTTTTTTTCAAAGCCGAACTTTTCAATCCTGATTGCTGATTTGACCTTGCCAGCCCTTAACGTGAGTTGTTCAAATTCGCGTGAAGCGCCCTCGCGGTCTTCCTTCACCACATACTCGCGTTTCTGGATGGTCGAAATGGTAGGTGCATAGGTGGATGGCCGCCCGATCCCGAGTTCTTCCATCTTTTTCACCAGGCTGGCTTCGTTGTATCGTGCAGGTGGCTGTGCAAATTTCTGAACAGCCGTAATTTCATTCATACCCAGCAGTTCACCTTTTTTAAGTTGCGGCAGCAATCCTTCTTCTTTTTCCGATTCATCATCCGTCGATTCCAAATATACTTTGAGGAATCCTTCGAATTTAATCACTTCTCCCATTGCCACGAACTGTTCCTTGCTTGTGGAAATATTAATATAAATATTGGTTTTTTCGAGAGCAGCATCAGCCATTTGGGAAGCAATAGTTCGTTTCCAAATAAGTTCATATAGCCTTCGCTGGGAAGCGTCGCCATCGACAGCGCTCTGGTTGAGATAGGTCGGGCGGATAGCTTCATGAGCTTCCTGGGCACCTTTGCTTTTGGTTGTAAACTGACGGGATTTATGATATTCCTGGCCATAGGAGCGTACAATCTCTTCTTTGGCCATACCCAGCGCTGTCAGCGAAAGGTGAACAGAGTCGGTACGCATATAGGTGATCTTCCCGGCTTCATATAATTGCTGTGCCACCGTCATCGTCCTTGAAACAGAGAAACTAAGCTTGCGGCTGGCTTCCTGCGGAAGGGTTGAGGTGGTGAAAGGAGGCGCCGGAGATCGTTTTGCTGGTTTGGTCTCAATATCGGCAACTGTGAACGTTGCGTTACTGCAAATTTCCAGGAAAGCCTTTGCTTCGGCACTTGTTGCATACCGTTTAGGCAAATCGGCTTTGATGGTTGCCTTGCCAAATTCATTTTCTACGTCAAAAATTCCCGTTACCTTGAAGGCAAAAGTTGAATTGAATGCCCGGATATCTTCTTCGCGCTCTACAATAAGTCTTACGGCAACCGATTGCACCCGACCGGCCGAAAGGGAAGGTTTAACTTTTTTCCAGAGAATAGGCGACAATTCAAATCCTACCAACCTGTCGAGCACACGCCTTGCCTGCTGGGCATCAACAAGGTTCTGGTCAATACTGCGCGGATGCAGAATAGCTTCGGTAATTGCCGTTTTGGTAATTTCGTGAAATACGATTCGCCTGGTATTAGCTGGTTTTAAGCCGAGCACTTCCGACAGGTGCCATGAAATAGCTTCTCCTTCGCGGTCCTCGTCAGTAGCCAGCCAAATAATCTCAGAGCTGTCGGCCAGTTTTTTGAGATCCTTAATCATCTTCAGTTTATCCGGCATGATTTCGTATAGTGGTTTAAAATCATGTTCTACATCAATACTCAGGTCTTTGGTAGCCAGATCGCGTACATGCCCGAAACTCGATTTTACCGTATATTCCTTACCTAGATAACCTTCGATGGTTTTTGCCTTGGCAGGAGACTCGACAATTACAAGATTTTTACTCATATCCTCACTTTTTACCCGGAATTATTCTGCAAAGTAACGCAATTAATTTACAACTACTTATACAGAGGAGTTCACAACTATTGTGTTGCAGTATCAATAACCGGCTCCCGATATACTTAGAATCATTTCACATAAATTATTTATATAGCTGAATAACAATTCATTGCAATAAGTATTTGAAAATGAATAAATCGTAACTTTGCAGCCTGTTTTTTTACACATTTACTACCAAAATTCAGGAATCAACCCGTGGAAGAAAAGAAGAAAGTATATATTGAGACCTATGGCTGCCAGATGAATATATCGGATAGTGAAATCATTGAATCCATTCTGTATAATCATGATTATGAACCCACTGCGGATATGAAAATGGCCGATCTTATTTTTATGAATACCTGTTCCATACGCGATAATGCCGAACAGCGGGTGCGTAAGAGGCTGAATGAACTTCATGCCCTGAAACGACGAAAACCATCGCTAGTCATCGGTATCCTGGGATGTATGGCCGAGCGGCTGAAAGAGAAATTACTCGAAGAAGAAAAACATATTGATCTGATCGCTGGACCTGACGCTTACCGGTCGCTGCCCCAACTGCTTGAGCAGGTTGGTTCAGGTCAGAAAGCTATAAATACCCTTTTGTCGGCTGATGAAACCTATGCCGATATCAATCCCGTCCGGTTAAGTGGCAACGGGATTACTGCTTTTATAAGTATTATGCGTGGCTGCGAGAATTTCTGCGCATATTGCGTAGTTCCCTATACCAGGGGGAAGGAGCGCAGCCGCAACCCAAAAAGCATAGTAGATGAAGCAAAAGGATTGTTTCAGCAAGGCTTCCGCGAAGTAACCCTGCTGGGGCAAAATGTGAATTCATACCGTTGGGAGGAAAATGAAATCATTACTAAGTTCCCGATGCTGCTTGAAGAGGTGACCCGGGTTGATCCGAAACTACGTGTTCGTTTTGCAACATCCCATCCCAAGGATCTATCGGATGATCTGCTGAAGGTAATAGCTGCCCATGACAATATCTGCAAATCTATCCATCTCCCCGTGCAGTCGGGCAGTTCAAGAATGCTTAAACTCATGAACCGAAACTATACCCGGGAATGGTACACGGAACGGGTTGAATCCATCCGGAAACATTTGCCTGATTGTGCCATTTCAACTGATATTATTACCGGATTTAGTGGTGAAACTGAAGAGGACCACAAGGATACTCTTTCGCTTATGCGTTGGGCCGAATACGATTATGCATTTATGTTCAAGTATTCCGAACGGCCTAATACAATTGCCGCTAAGAAGTATAAGGATGATGTGCCGGAGACAGACAAAAGCCGGAGGCTGGATGATATTATTGCTATGCAGCAGGAGTTATCCCTGATAAGCAATAAAAAAGATGTCGGGAAAGTATTTGAAGTACTGGTTGAAGGAGTTTCGAAACGATCCTCTGAAAAACTCTATGGGCGCAATAGTCAGAACAAGGTGGTTGTTTTCCTGCGGGCTCATCATAATCCAGGTGATTATGTCAAAGTAAGAATTGAGAGTTGCACCGCAGCCACATTAAGAGGAGCAGAGGTACAAGATACATGACAATTTTGAATAGAATCATCCGGATTGCACTTCTTTTTAACATGTTAATACGTTGATTTTTAAATGTAATCCCAACAGTTATCAGGAGGATTACATCATGTTTCTTCTTACTGTCCAATTAAGTTGTTGTTTACTAAAATCCTGGTTATTTCATTTCCATATATATCGGCATGATTTTTCGGAATCTAAAAAAAAGACAGATAATTGAAGTCAATTTCGTATTTTTATGCCGGAAATATCTTATTTTAAACATTAAAGCAAGTATACATGAATACTATTTTTACTTGGTTCAAATCAATTATTTTCATGATCCTGTCGGGTTTGATTCTTTTTTCCTGTGTTCCGCAGCGTAAAATAAAATACTTACAGGAGCCCGAGGGTGCCGCGCCAAAAACTGTATTTGACAACCAGCCATTGAAATACCGATTACAACCCGGGGATTATTTGTATATCAGGCTATTTACCATGGACCAGGATGCAAATAAAATATTTTCCGACATGAGTGGAGGATCAGCCAATGGCGCAGTATATGAACAAACCATATATCTATACAGTTACCCCATAAATGATTCCGGATATATCAATCTACCGCTTTTAGGGAAAATTAAAGCCGGAGGTCTTTATATCACTGACGTTGAAAAGGAATTGCTGGATTTGATGTCGAAAGATGTGAATGCTCCCGGAGTTATTGTGAAACTGGTGAATTTCAAACTTACCGTACTAGGTGAAGTAAAAAACCCGGGCGATTATACAGTTAATCAGGACAGGGTTACGATTTTCCAGGCTATATCAATGGCCGGCGATCTTACAACCTATTCGAACCGGAATACAGTCCGGCTTTTAAGGAGAGATGGCGGTAAAACGAATATAGTTACCCTTGACCTGACAAAAAAAGATATTTTAACTTCTGATTATTATTATATGCGGCCGGGCGACGTTTTATACGTCGAACCACTTAAAAGCAAACAATATGCATTTGAAGCATTTCCTTATGCTTTAATTCTATCAAGCCTGTCTACTATCATGGCATTGCTTACTTTCTTTAAAATTTAACCTTACGCGAAATACATCCAAACCAGAATGAATAATACTACTCCGATTTTCAATAGTGAATTGAATCCTCAGGATCAAACCATTGATTACAAAGCGCTGTTCTATAAAATCCTGTCAAACTGGTACCTCTTCGTAATCGCGATCATGGTTTCGCTTGCGCTGGCTTATATGTTCAATAAGTTTACCAAAGAGGTTTTTAAAGTAAAAACTACAGTACTTATCAAGGGTGAGCAGCGTAACATGATTGACCCACAGAAATTGCTGGGAATTGGTTCAAACATGAATACCCAGGATCTTCAAACCGAAATCGGTATCCTGAAATCACGCTTCCTAATTTCCCGGGCTATTCAGAAACTCGATTTTTATGTTTCCTACTATCAAGAGGACAATTTTGTAATCAACGAAGTTTATAAGAATTGTCCCATAACTGTAATTTATGATTCAAGCCATAAGCAACCCGTAAGCAACCTGAAATTCAACGTCACAATTCTTTCAAAAAATGATTTCCAGTTGATCGCTGATGGCCAGGAGGTAATGCTTTACGATTTCCAAACCTTCAAGGACCCTGAAGGAAAAGATGTTATTAAAACCATTTCGGTAAAGAAGACATTCCGTTTTGGCGCTGAAATAGTTGATTCGGCATTTTCATTCCGAATTGTACTCAATCCAAAGTTTCGTCCGGCTAGTGATATTGGCAGTACCTACCAGTTTAATTTCAATTCATTGAATTCGCTGATCAGTGAATTCTCGGGTTATGAAATCGAACCCATCAACAAGGAAGCTATGATTGTTGAGATTTCACTTAAAGGAAATTCGAACACCAAATCGGCCGATTTTCTAAACAAGCTGACGTCGGAATATATTCAGCTCGGCCTGGAAAAGAAGAACCGTATTGCTATTAATACATTGCGGTTTATTGACAGCCAGCTTAACGACATAGGAGATACCTTACGCTCAAATGAATCACAACTTCAGAATTTCCAGTCAAGCAACGAAATCATGGACCTGGACGCGCAATCGCAGCAGGCATATGTATATATCAATCAGCTTCAATCCCACAAAGCTGAAATGATGGTTAAATCTAAATATTACAAATACCTCCAGGAATACCTGCGTAAAAACAATAACGACATTAATAAAATGCCGGTTCCGTCCTCCCTTGGGATTGAAGACCCGGTATTGGGTAGTCTCATAAATGAACTTACCCAGCTTTATGCTGACAGATCGCAACGCATTGTAAACCTGCGTGAAACAAGCCCGGTAATAATTGCTTTGAACAATAAAATCAAATCTGCCCAAAAGTCCCTTCTGGAGAATATCTCTTTCACGGTGAATACATCCGATATTGCCCTGAAAGATCTTGATAATAAAATAAATCAACTCACAGGGAAATTTAAAAGTTTACCAGCAACGCAACGACAGTTGCTTGGCATAAAGCGAATGGTTAACCTGAATAACCAGATTTATACCTTCCTCCTCGAAAAACGTTCAGAAGCCCAGATTACCCTTGCCAGCAACACCCCGGATAACGAAGTACTCGATGTTTCCGAGCCCAATTTAAAAGAAAAGGTATATCCCAAAACAGCATTGAATTTCACCATTGCCTTATTGCTGGGACTCATTATTCCGATTCTGTTTATTTTAGGAAAGGATTACCTGAACGATACTATAGTTGAGAAAAAGGATGTGGAGAATCATACGCGGCTTCCGATTGTCGGGCATATACTGCATAATAGTCACAGTACCAACCTGGTTGCAGCTATCTATCCCAAATCCTCTCTTACCGAATCGGTGAGGGCAGTCAGGACAAACCTGCATTTTATTTTGCAGGGCGACAATAAGGTTACGATCCTGGTGAGTTCTTCAACGGTGGGTGAAGGAAAATCTTTTACCGCAATGAACCTGGCCTCTATCTATGCTCAGTTCGATCGTAAGACTCTTTTAATGGGTTATGACTTACGTAAACCAAAACTTTACCAGGATTTAGGGTTAAACAATGATGTCGGGATAACTTCGTTCCTCATTGGTAAATCAAAAATTGAAGATATCATCCAGAAAACACCTTTTGATAACCTTGATATTATCACTGCCGGGCCTATTCCTCCCAATCCTACTGAACTCATCGCCACCAGCCGGAACGATGAACTTATGGACAGGCTGAAAGAGATGTATGATTATATTATCCTTGATACACCCCCTATCGGACTGGTCACGGATGCATACCTGTTAATGAAACATGCCGATGTTACCATGATGATAGTGCGTCAGAATTATACGCACAAAAAGATGTTCAATGCCATTATTTCGGACGTTGAGAACCGGGATATCAAAAACGCGGTAGTTTTGGTAAACGATGTAAACCTCGAAAAATCATCGTATGGCGGATACGGATACGGGTATGGGTATGGTTACGGATATGGATACGGATATGGATATGGAGCCTCACACGGATACTATACCGAAGAAGAGGGAACTAAGGAACCTAGTTTCTTCAGCAAACTTTTCAACAAATCATAGTCGTCATTAAATCTCATTGTGAAGGGCAGCCAAAAAAACTGCCCTTTGTTTTTTAAAGAAACTATTGTCCCCCGTCAGGTCGGCAGAATTGCTACCTGAAAGATTTTTCAAGTAACCCATCCCCTCCAATTTTCAATTGATCAAAATAGGACGGGACCAGGCGGTTTAACAGTTTGTCCACATATAACTTTGCAAGGTATTGACCAAGCATAAATCCCTGTCCCCGCATTCCGACAAAAAGACCCAGCTCAGGATCAACGATCATGCGTGGTTCAACATAAAAGCCGGCCCATACTGCCTGGAATCCCACAGATGACAATTGAGGTAACCAGTTTACAAAAATCTCGGAAACTATCTCCAAGAATTCTTTTGAATTAATTTTCAGATTTTTATCTGCTTCAACCTGCTCCACCAAAGGAGAAGCACAACCAATCACCTGGCCGGTTTCGCCCAATTGTTGACCGTATACAGCAGAAAAGCCTTTGTATTTCCGTCGATCAATAAGCATATCAAGCGGCTGACCGTTCATTCCAAGATTAGGAAGTCGCCTGGTTATGAATGCCTGGTGTCTTACTGGGAAAAGTCCTGTTTCAATTCCCAACTGGCGAGAAAACTTTTCGCTTTCGGGTCCCAGGGCATTTACAAAATGCCGGGTGTGGAACTCAATATAGTTTCTCTCATGGTCTTTAACCAGGGCAATATAGTTGCCATTTTCACGGCGTACATCTACCAGCTGGCAATCTTCATAGACCTTACCACCCTTTTCTATACCAATGCGGCGGATAAGATCTATTACACGACCCGGGGTAGCCTGCCAGCAATCACGGGTAATCTGGGCTGCCTGGTAAGTTTTGCCGAGGTCCGGATTTATACCCGGCGATATCTCTCTGGCATATTTTGACGGATCAATCAAATAGGCATCTGAATACGACCGTGCTTCATCCAGCGCTTTATATGTTGCATCATCATGAGCAAAGGTTACATACCTCGTTTTTAGCAGGTTTATATCACGCAGTGTCTGCAACTCTTTAAAAATCTCATGGTTATGCCTGGCTATATCGGCAATTTCGGGAAGGCTGAACGCGGGCCTGCCACCGGCAATATTGCGCCAGGAAGCTCCCCTGCCATAATTTATGAGAACGGGATTCATTCCTGCCTCCGATAAATAACGGAATACAGCGCTTCCTCCTATACCTCCGCCTGCAACAACTGCCTGCACTTCAATTTTCCGGGTTGGTGTTCCGTTATGATGAATGATCACTTTTTCGCGGACTGTGCTGGGGTATAATTCACCCATGGCCAGCTGGTTGCTGAGTGGTCCACGGGGAGTTGCGTCGCCGACAATTGAGATTCCCTTATTACGCATCACCTGTTTTAAGCGGCGGATACAGCGCTTTCCCCGGCAGGCGCCCATCCCAAGCCGGGTGGTATGTTTGATTTCATCCACCGAAATAAATTTCCGGTCACCAATGGTGGATAAAACTTCGCCCAATGTCACATCATCGCAATGACATACGTACATTTCCTGTTCACGCTGGTAGCTGGTTGGTTTCGATGTAACTGGGATTGGATAATTCTCTTTGACTATGAAACCCCTGACATTTGCCAGCTCCTCTCCATGCACATCCAACGATTTTACACGGGCAATGTCTGTTTTATTTGCCTTCTTCAGAATTTTTTCAATAATACCGTTACCCAGTTTTTTACCGTTATTATCCACCAGGAATACTTCAGCCTTTTCCTGCGCGGTATATTCAATTGGAAGGAAAAGCCAGTCTTTTTTAAGGCTGTAGCCGAAAATAGCCAGTCCCGGGCATTGGTAAACACAATCCATGCAGCCGATGCATTTTCCGAAATCAATATCCGGGACTGTACTGGTGGATGTTTTGGTGATGGCACCGTGAGGACAGGCAAACTCGCAGGGATTGCAGGCAAATCCGTACAAACAGTCAATCAGAACGAACGGTTTTTCATTCATCCGTTCCAGGCTGGGTTTATACGGCTCTTCAATCACCTTGTAAGGATGCTGCTGCGAATCAATGTATTCTTTCGAAACGGAGAGGTATTCATCATAGTTGAATGATTCCGCCATTTCCTGCAGGATTTCAAAAGCCACCTGTTTGCCCCGGACCACAGCACTGGTACCTTCGCCAATCCTGATGGCATCCCCTGCCCCATAACACTGGCGGCCAAAAATTTCGTTTCCTTTTATGAGAAGCTGGTCATCCGAAACAAGGCCGGTGCAGATATTGATGGCATCAATACCGTCAATAATCCGTTCAGTACCCGGTACCGGTTCAAAGTTGATGCAGTCGGCAATCACGGCTCCCACAATACCTGAATGGTCATCGTTTGGAATGGCCTTCAGCAAAATCTGGGATGTTAACACCGGGATACCAAGCCTGCGGATACGGTTTGCCTGCACAGGGAAACCCCCTTCAAAAGGTTGCGCCTCTATGATAGCCTTCACTTTTGCGCCGGCCTGGACCAACTGGTAAGAAGTCAGGTAACCTATATTGCCTGCACCCACCGTCAATACACTTTTACCGAGGAGCGTGAACTCATTGTTCATCATTTTCTGCACCACAGCGGCTGTATAGACTCCCGGCAGGTCATCATTTTCGAAGGTTGGCATAAAGGGCACAGCACCGGTGGCAACTACCAGGTGGTCAGCATCCACATAGTAAATCTCTTCCGTTTTAATATTCTTTACCGCGATACGCCTTCCTTCCAGTATGTCCCATACTGTGGAATTCGGGAAAATGCCTTCATGGTTGTCGCCGGCAAGTGTTTTGGCAATGTCGAAACCACGCATTCCCCCGAATTTCTTTTCCTTCTCAAAAAAGAAAAACTGGTGGGTCTGCATAAGGAATTGTCCGCCGATTTTATCATTATTATCGATTACAATATTATCAATACCCTGCCTGTTCAGTTCTTCCCGGCAGGCAAGACCGGCAGGCCCGGCGCCAATGATGGCAACGGTGGTTTTATGCACCTTAATGGCTGTGTCCTTTTTGATTTGTTTAACCGAAGGGGTATAATTATGTGGGATTTCCTGTACTTTCCTAACATTATCAACCGTGGTGATACATATTCGGCGGACCTGCCCGTCGACCAGCATTTCACAGGCGCCGCATTTACCAATACCGCATTCAAGGCTGCGTTCACGGTTATGCAGACTGTGACTGTGAACAGGGTGGCCTGCCTGGTGAAGGGCTGCTGCTATGGTAAATCCTCTTTCGCCGAATATTGTTTCGCCTTCAAAAAGAAAAGTAGCTTTATCGGGGGTTGGAACCTCAAGAATGGGGTGTTGTTCAATCTTATGCATAGTAAACGGGAGTTGTCAGAAAGGGAATCCTGCTTTAAAAAAGTAAAATGACGCGGCAAAATTAAGTGAATTAAGGAGTTGTTTTCCCGTAAATAACCAATTTAGAAAGAGTTCAATCTATGGAAATTTAATACATTTGTTCAGACTCAAAACGGAAGCCGGAACTGAAAAACTGAGAACTGCATGTATCCTGTTTCCCCATGTCAGCAGCACGTTATTCAAAGTGCCGGTGCCGGATGCCAGGGGCAGAGTATTTAGTGCTTAGTGCTTGGTGCATAGTGCTTAGAGTTGTGATAAATCCCTGAAACCTGTATACCTCCTTCCCTCTGTTCCTACAACTGAATCCTGATGGAAAATAAATATGACAACCTTTTAATGATCTATTATTCCGGCACCGGGAATTCAAAAAGGATTTCGGAATGGATAGTGCAGAATGCCATAAAAAGAGGGATGAAAACCCATATCAGTTCATTTAATACGTTTGAGGTTTCAAATATTAGCAGTTTTGAAGGAAAAACGCTGATCGGCTTTTTTTCGGCTACCCATGGATTCAATATGCCTCATTCCATGCTCAACTTTCTTGTGCATTTTAAGGCGCTCAAAGGGTCGGATGTGTTCATAGGTAATACCCGGGCTGGCATGAAACTCTGGAAATTATTCCTGCCGGGATTAAGCGGGCTGGCTATGTACTTCCCGTCTCTCATCATGCTGTTTAAAGGATATTCTATCAAGGCAATGTACCCGGTCGATCTGCCCTCAAACTGGATTTCAATTCATCCCGGATTGCGTTCAAAAGTAATAAATTCAATGTATGAGCGTTGCAACAGGCTAACAAACTGGTTTGCCGATGAAGTATTGGCAGGCAGACCGGTTTTCCTGAAATCATTCATTTTATTGCCCCTTGACATGCTGGTTGCGCCACTGGCCTTAGGTTACTATTTTATCGGCCGGTTTATTATCGCTAAGACTTTTGTGGCCAATTACAATTGCAATAACTGCGGAATTTGTGTTGAGCAATGCCCTACCAAATCTATAATCATTTCGGGGAACCAGCCATACTGGAAATTTACCTGCGAAAGCTGTATGCATTGTATGAATTATTGCCCGAAACGCGCTATCGAAACCGCTCACGCGTTTGTCTTCCTGCTTTTGTTCCTGTCGACTGCTTTTATTAATCCTTTCCTATCGTCAAAAGTTACGGAACTGGTCGCTAACGTGTTTTCCGGTTCAGGACTGGCTTATGAAACCCTGTACTTCGCGGTAAAATGGCTAATGATCATGCTGGTTTTTTTCTCGGGGTATAAATTGCTTCACTACCTGATGCAATTCCCCCTTATTAATAAACTGATCACATACACAAGTCTGACAACCTGGAAATTCTGGAGACGTTACAAAATTCCAAAAAAACAGAATCATGTGCCGGGCTTTGGAAATGAAGCCTGACACATGCCTGGTGTTGCACCTTGATCAAATAATGTTGTGTATTTTAACCATTAAGTGCCCTTGATTGTAAATGTAATCCCCATATTATAAAGAACGCGCACTGGTTTCCCATTCTGTCTGCCCGGATGCCATTGCGGCATCATCTTAATAACACGTATAGCTTCCTCATCGCAACCGCCCCCGATACCACGAAGAACCTTCACATCCGTAATGTTACCTTTCGTGTCAACAACGAATTGTACATACACTGTTCCCTGAATGTTTGATTGTGTTGCCATTGTGGGAAAAGCTGTATTTTTAGCCAGGAAATTAATCCTCTCAGAATCACCTCCCGGAAATTCAGGCATTTCCTGAACAAATATAGCAGGAGGGGTTTCATCAGGAATTTCAATTGTCTCGGTGGGACTTTTGTCTGTACCTCCTGTTTGGATATCCAGCGGTTCATTGATCGGTTTATTTGTCAGTTCATCCGGTGCCGGAAACTCAATTTCTCCCTCAACCTGACCATCAACAATGGTTGGTGCAACAAATATGACCCGTTTAACCCAAGCTTCGGTTGATGTAGGAGGATTTGGTAGTTCCGGTGGTTCAATTGGAGGGTGATCCAATTTATCGATAGTGCCGTCCACTACAACTGTAATTGTCTTTCTTCCATTAGTAGCATTATAGCTTGATACAAGCGGATAAGCAAGTGCGGCAAGTAGGATAGCAACAGATATAAAGAGTGCGCGGCTCAGGTTCCTGCGGTACATCTTACGCAGAATGTAAGCGCCATAGGCCTTGTTCCTGTTCTCAAAAATGATTTCATCCATTTGAGCAACCTTTGATTTTTGCGTTTTCATTTTAATGGGTTTTTAAGGATTAAACAATAGTTTTCTTAATTGCTTCCCCGGTATGCCGGTCCGTTTCCTTTATCCTGATTTTTTCTTTGTGTCTCTTCGTGCTCTTAGTGCCTTAGTGGTTTACTATATGCCTGATATTATGCTATCTAGACAAAACAAAACTGATTGGCATAGTAAACAACACGTCTACGTTTTTCCCCTTTTGCTTTCCGGGAACCCATTTAGGCATAAGTTTCACAACACGGATTGCCTCCTCGTCACAGCCACCGCCAATTCCCCTAATGATCTTAATATCCGTAACAGACCCATCCGCTTTCACAATAAACCGTAAGTAGACCGTTCCCCGGATGCCTGATTCCTGCGCCAGTTCCGGATAATGAAGATTATTAGCCAGGAACGTCAGCTTTGCTGGTTCTCCTCCCGGAAATGAAGGCATTTGCTCAACTATCGTTAAAATGGGTTGGTGTCCTTCAGGTTCAGGCATATTGTTGTCAATTATCTCCATTTCAACCACCTCTTTTCGCACAGCATCGCAAGAAACAATATTAAGCGAATTAGAACCTGATAAATTATTACTCATGCTTTTTGAGTATGCAGTAGCTCCCACTCCTCCTACCGCAGCGTCATTCACCCCTTCGGGCAAGGGAAGCAGCTGTTTGATGGTTGTAGAATTACCGTCCTTATTCCTGACTTCACTATCAATAGCCAGGAAAGAGGTAAAGCGGGTAAGCAGGTTATAGGTGAGCCCCAGTTCGGTGATCTGTTGCTTATTCTCATCACCGATGGCATCAAAGTCGTCGTAATTCCTGATGCGTTCGCGGGCCCAGAGATAGCGAAGGGCATTGTTCGATTTCAGAGGCTTAACCATGCTTACATCAATATGATCCGAAAAGTTGCCTGCGCCTGTAATACCTGTTATGCTGATGGTTCCGGACGGGTTTCCCCTGTATTTGCCAAACATCAGGACGGGCCGTTCCGAAAACACATCCGGGACACTCAGGGGTTCCACATCGTAGGTTTCAAAATCCTTGAAACTTACTTTAATGTGGCTCAGAACCGGGTTTTGAACATACTTACGGAAACGCGCTGCTTCTTTAGTTGCATCAGAAGGGTTGGTGATCACAAAGGGCATTCCCCCGCCGGCATGAGCCATTCCTTCCATCAGGTAACGGTTAACCGAAGTACCGATTCCAAACGGAAAGAAATTGGCCTTGTCGAGGTTTTTCCTGATCAGGTCAAAGGCTTCGCGTTCCACATCCACATATCCATCTGTTGCGATCACGAAACTGCGGGCATAGCCTTCGGTTCCCTTCAGCGCAAGGGCTTCCTTCAACGCGGGTAAAAGTTCGGTTCCGCCTCCGCCGTTTTCCTTATCAATAAAGGCTATCGCTTTATCAAGATTCTCGGAAGTAGCTGCAACCGATTCTTTCAAAAACAGGCTGCTGCCCCCGGCAAAAAGAAGGATGTTGAAGCGGTCAGTCGTTTTCAGTTTCCCGACAAGATCGTGCATCAGTTTTTTTGAGATATCAATCGGATATCCCTGCATAGAACCGGAAACATCCATAATGAAAATGTATTCCCTTTGCGGAATCTGATCCGGTAGTAACAGCTTAGGCGGTTGGATCATTGTCAGGAAGAAATTCTCCTTTTCGCCAGGGTAAAGGATCAGTCCTGTTTCAACCTTATTGCCGGCAAGCCGGTAGTTGAGGATAAAATCCCGGTTGCCGCCTTGTTTTTCGGAAGGATCAAGAAGAATAACGGCCTCAGCCGGACTCTCAAAGTTGATATTGGTTTTGTGCGACGGGCATTTTACCTCGCTTATAGGTAACCCGGCCGAGATGGAACACCGGAGGCCAAAGGTACTGGCAGGTTTTTCCCCTTCATGGGTATAGGGGTTGGCAACCCAATGTTCCTGTGATCGGGTTGAGGCTTCCGGTTTGTTGGAATAGCGCGGGCCAACTACTGTGGGATAGACAAATGCATATACCCCGTCTTCGGGAATGAGCAATTCGGTGTACTTCAGTTCTACAACTACATGATCGTTGGGCATGATATTGGCCACATTCATCTGGAACACGTTGGGGCGCTGCTCTTCGAGCAATGAAGCGCTTTTCCCCTGGTGCTTTGCTTCTTCATAATCCTTACGGGCTTTTTCGCGTTCAGAAATTTTAGCCCTGATAGTGCGTGTGCCAATAGTCATTTTCATGCTGTATACCGCTGCGCGGGTCGATGCCGGGAAAACATAAATGGCTTCGATCGGGTGTTTCCCTTCATTGGTATATTCCTGTGCAACTGTAACATCAGCAATTACCCCGGCAATATTTACTTCAGCAGAAGTTGATTTGAGGGGAAGCTGATCCAGGCCCGGATCATCAGATTTCACAAAGAAATAGGGAGATAGTGTTTTGTCAGGATTCCCGGATTCTTCATTTATTGAATCGGGCCGCCTGTTTGCCTGAGGAACCTGGCAAAAGATTAATGCGCTTACCGAAAGAAGCATCAGAATAGTAAAACTTACCATTGTGAGCGATGTGTGTTCCGTTTTCATGTCAGTGTAATTTAGAAAGTGAATTGTAAAAGTTGGAGGCGTTGGATAAACCAGCTTATCGGTGGCTATTCAACCTGAGGATGCAGGTTGAATCAATATTCCATAAATACATGGATAATATTTTGGAATAACAGGAATATCCGGGTATTTGAAAGCTATGATTGGTTGTTGGTTAAGAAAACTTCAAACCTCTCTTACAGGCAATACTGCCGTTACTTTTTCACTAACTTTGTCAAAACTCCGCTCCCTTGGCCCTGCGCTTTTTTAACCGTGAAAACGATAAAAAGAAGGAATTGCTCTCGCTTACCGACGAGCAACTGGTATCGGAATATGCCCGCACACAGGATGCAGAATGCCTGGGACAGTTATACGAACGGTATACCCACCTTGTGTTTTCAGTTTGTATGAAATACCTTGGCAATGAGGCGGAAGCCGAAGACATGGTAATGACGGTATTCGAAAAGCTTTTTGAAGAGTTGAAAAAAGCCGAGGTCAAAACTTTTAAGAGCTGGTTATACACCGTTGCTAAAAACGAATGCCTGATGTTATTGCGACATAACAAGTCGGTGCAGCGTTCGAATGAAGAAATCCTGAAAGAACTGGAATCGGTAATTATGGAAACCGGCGACGGGGAGCATCTTGTTCCGGGAAACTACGGCAGTGAGCTGATCAATACGCTTGAAATAGCGATTCAGAAACTAAATGATGCCCAACGTAAATGCATCGGGTTGTTTTACCTTGAGGAACGATCGTATAAGGAAGTCTCTGACAGTACCGGTTTCAGCCTCAATGAGGTAAAAAGCCATATCCAGAACGGGAAGCGAAACCTAAGGATTATCCTTGAAAATGCCCGCGAATCATGACAAAAATCAGCAACCATAATGCATCCTTTTTCACCCCCTCAGGCTGCCTGTCGGCCGGAGTACTCGAAAGCCTTGCCAAAGGCTTGCTGGAAGGGAATGATCTTGCCCGGGCCAATGAACACCTGGCAAGTTGTGAGCTATGCAGCGATTCGCTTGAAGGAATGCGGCTCTGGCTCGCCCGGCGCTCTTCTCCCAAAGGCTTACCTCATCCGAATGAGGTTCACCGGAGGCCAGGACAGACAAGCAGGGGCAGTGGAACTGTTGGCTTTACCGAACATGTAGCCAACATGAATGAACGGTTGCGAAGGCAGATGGAAATTCACAAACAGGCACCATCGGTTAAAAAGATCCGGCTGATACCTGTAATGTCAGCATGGGTAGCAATCGCTGCAAGCATAATTTTGATTTTTGGTATATACTATATCATAAAGCTGAGTACCGATATGCATCAGAATCAGCTTGCCATGAAACAATTGATGCGGGCAAAACAGGATGAAAAAATAATGGCTATGCTCGATTCAATCAATTCGGATCATGAAAAAACACCAATGGCCATATATGCTCCTCCCCGCTATAGTGAGAAAAAAAATTACACTGCGATGGTACTTCAGAGTTCATCAGAAATTGATAATGCTGAAATGGTAATGAATGACGCAGTATCCGCCAATGAAATGCCGGTACCGGAAGAAAAGATGCCTGAAATTGCGGGCAATAAGTCAACTGTATTGGAGCAGGCAAAAAATGAATGGCCGGTTGCCAGTATAACTGCGGTTACCGACAAAGCCTCGCTTGATACGAACGGATACCTTGCAGAAACAGCCACTAACATTCCAGAAGAGAGTAGAATTAAGGAATACGCTGCCAAATCAGCGACAACTGGAGCGGCAAGGAAACAGGGTAATAAAATGGCAAAACAGGCAGAAGAAGAGTCCTCTGTTTTTACAATAGTAGAGGAAATGCCATCATTCCCCGGCGGAGATGAAAAACTAAGGAAATTCCTTGCCGAAAACATTGTTTACCCCCAACAAGCCCAGGAAAATGGTATACAGGGAACAGTCTATCTCAGTTTTGCTGTTGACCGGAAGGGTAAGATTGGCAAAATAAAGGTTCTTAAAGGAATTGGCGGAGGCTGCGATGAGGAGGCTGTCCGTGTCATAAAACTGATGCCTGAATGGATCCCGGGCAAACAAAACGGAAAAAAGGTCACTGTTCTTTTTAATATGCCGGTTCAGTTTAAAATAAATTAGTTTTTTTATTCTGTTGAACCTTTTCGAAGGTGA
>JANXXZ010000292.1 GCA_025350385.1 Bacteroidales bacterium | reverse complement strand
CCCTTACCGAAAACCTTGATGAGGTAATAGGTTCATCCGACATTACCTCAATTGTAACCAAACAGTTCCAGGTTCAAAATCATATAAATTACAAGATCATGGAAAACCAGGAAGCCGTTGGAATGTTGAACGTAAGAAGGCAAAAGAGTGGTTACCTGCCTTCACTGGCTGCGTTTTACAAGCACACTGAAAATGCTAAAAAGTCTGATTTCGATTTTACCATGAAAGATATGGCAGGCCTTTCGCTGAACGTTCCCATTTTCTCTAGCGGGATGAGGAATGTGATGGTTCAGCAGCGGGTTTTGGAGCTTGAACAGATCCGCAATTCCAAAGCAAATGTCGCCCAGGGATTACAGCTTGATTTCATCAACTCACGAAACAGTCTGAATTCGGCGTATGATCAATACCTGAATGAAAAGAGAAATATTGAACTTACCAGCAGAATCTACGATAAGACCTTGGCGAAATACAAGGAAGGCATTTCTTCGAGCATGGACCTTACCAATGCCCAAAACCAGTACCTCAATGCCCAAAAGAATTACTTTACTGCATTATATACACTTTTGACATCCAAGAATAAGCTTGAAAAGCTCCTTAATCTTCAATAAAAATTACCAGTTTATACAACTCCTTAATAGCAAATAAAAAGATAAATCCTACCAATATGAAAACCAATATCCTTAACCTTAGCTTTAGTATTAGTTTGCTTATACTTCTAGCTGCTTGCGGAAGTACCATCGATAATAAAGCCCAACTTGATAAGCTAAAAAAACAGCATGATCAGATTGCAGAGCAGATAAAAAAACTTGAAGCCGAACTTAAAGTCAGTGACAGCGCCACTGTTAAACTTACCGATGTTATGGTGACTGATGTGCAGCCATCGGAATTCAATCATTATATTGAGGTCCAGGGCAAAGTAGATGGTGAGGACAATGTTGCTGTTGCACCGCAAATGCCCGGTGTTGTGACAGCTGTGTATGTGAAAGAAGGAAACCCGGTTCGCAAAGGCCAGGTGCTTGCTCAACTTGATGATAATGTATTACAACAGCAGATTGCAGGAGTAAAACAATCGCTCGACTTCGCCAGTAACCTGTATCTGAAACAAAAATCACTCTGGGATCAGAAGATTGGTTCAGAAGTACAGTACCTCACTGCTAAAAACAACAAGGAGTCACTCGAGAAAAACCTGGCTACCTTAAACCAGCAATTGGAAATGTATAAAATCAAATCTCCGATTAACGGTACAATTGAGGAAGTTGGCGTGAGAGTTGGACAAATGGCAGCAGCAGGGGCTGTTCCCGTTTTCAGGGTTGTGAACTTTAGCAGCGCAAAAATTATGGCTGATATTGCTGAAGTTTATGCTCCAAAAGTAAAACCCGGGAATGATGTTCTCGTCTTTTTTCCTGATTTTAATGAGGAAATAAAATCGAAAGTCCAGTTTTCAAGTAAATATATTAATCCAGCCAATAGGACATTCCAGATTGAAATCCGTTTGGGATCAGGGAAGGTTGATTACCGTGCGAATATGATAGCGGTGGTAAAAATTAATGATTATCACAATAAAAAAGCACTTGTTCTCCCCGTAAACCTGATTAAAGATTCACCTGACGGGAAATTCCTTTTTGTTTCCCGTGATGAAGAAGGGAAAAAAATTGCGCGCAAACTTAAGGTTGAAGTGGGTCAGACTTATAATGGATCAGCAGAAATCACCTCCGGATTGAAAGCCGGGGATAAAATCATAACCACCGGTTTTAATTCACTAGTTGAAGGTCAACCTGTGAGTATAAAATGATACCCGCTATTTACTATAACTATTTAACCTTCTACTCGGATAACAGGCCAGCTGTTACCCGGGAAGAAAATAAGAAATACATACTTTTTTATGGAAAAAAATAAATTCAAGGAATTTTTTGCCACCAGTTGGGCAATTGACAATAAGACCAGTGTTTACGTTCTGGCAATCTTTATATCGCTTCTTGGAATAGTCAGCTATATGCGTATTCCCAAGGAGCAGTTCCCTGAAATCGTTATCCCGACTATTCTGGTTAACACGGTATATCCAGGCACATCCCCTACGGATATGGAAAACCTGGTAACCCGACCCATTGAGAAACAATTAAAGGGAGTTGCGGGTGTAAAGAAGATCACCAGTAGTTCTTTACAGGATTTTTCGACAGTTGTTGTCGAATTTAATACGGATGTGGTAGTTGCTGAAGCAAAACAACGAGTGAAGGATGCGGTGGATAAATCCCGTTCCGATCTTCCGAACAACCTGCTCTCCGATCCGGATGTTATGGAAATAGACTTCTCGGAGATACCCATCATGTATGTCCAGTTATCGGGCAATTATGACCTTGTACGGTTGAAAAAATTCGCTGAACAGGCCCAGGATCGAATTGAATTGCTGAAGGAAATAACTCGTGTTGATATTGTCGGCGCTCTTGAACGAGAAATCCAGATTGATGCAGATATATTCCGGATGCAGGCTGCCAATGTAACATTTTCAGATATTCAACGTGCGGTTTCATCCGAAAATATGACTATTTCAGCTGGGAATATTACGAATTTCGGCATGAAACGTTCTATCCGTGTGGTCGGGCAGTTCAAAGATATTGATGTGATCCGGAACCTTGCATTCAAGTCGTCAAGCGGCGCGTTGGTTTACATGAAGGATATAGCAACAGTCACCGATGGTTTTAAGGAACAGGAGAGTTTTTCGCGGCTTAACGGCCAGAATGTGATTACACTGAATGTAATCAAGAAAAGCGGGCAGAATCTCATCAATGCTTCCGATAAAATCAAGGAAATCATTAATAATGAACTTGTCGGGAAGGTCTATCCCGCCGACATCAAAGTCACCATAACAGGTGATATGTCAAGGTATACGCGTAATACCCTTGAAGAACTCAATAACACGATTGTCCTGGGCTTTATCCTGGTGACTATAATTCTCATGTTCTTCATGGGATTCACCAATGCCTTTTTCGTGGGGCTCTCGGTTCCCTTGTCAATGTTTGTTGCCTGGATGATTATGCCGGGGCTTGGATTTACCATGAATATGATCGTTATGTTCGGATTCATTTTCGCTCTTGGTATTGTTGTGGACGATGCCATTGTAGTTATTGAGAACACCCATCGTATTCATAAAAAGCAGCCTAATATAATCCTGGCAGCCAAACAGGCAGCCGGGGAGGTGTTCCTGCCCATTTTATCCGGAACTCTTACTACCCTGGCTCCCTTTTTTCCACTTGCTTTCTGGCCGGGAATTGTCGGAAAGTTTATGTACTACATGCCGGTAACACTCATACTTACCCTGTTTGCCTCTTTATTTGTGGCATATATCATCAATCCCGTTTTTGCTACTTCATTTATGCGTCATGAGTATGATGCACCTGACCTTGCACGTGCAAAACGCAGGCTCCGGAGAACAATACTGGTTCTGTTGGGACTTTCAATCCCGGGTTATCTGGTATTTATGGCTAGCAGGTCAGAAGTGGCATTTGGGATTGGTAACTTCTTTGTGTTTGCAGCCTTGATGGTTCTATTCTATCATAAGGTACTAAAACTTATGATCGATTGGTGGCAGGGGAAAGCCTGGCCTTATCTTATGGAGATTTATGACCGTCAGCTTCGGTTCTTCCTGAAGGGGAGGGCAGCCTATTACCTGCTTGGCGGGATTATCATCCTGTTTTTCTTTACATTTTTCCTGGTTGGTTTACGTAAACCTAAAGTCTTATTCTTTCCTGACAATATGCCAAACACGATCAACGTATTCGTTAAGTTGCCTGTGGGAACGGATCAGAAAGTAACAGATTCGGTGACAAAGATTGTTGAAAATCGTATAAAAGGTGTGCTGGGCAAAGCAAATCCTAATGTTGAATCAATCATTACGAACGTTGCATTAGGCGCCGGTGAAGGAATGTTTGACCGATCTGCCTCCTCTGAAAAGGGGAAAGTTACAATAAATTTTGTAGAGTACAGGAACAGGCAGAAAGGGATCAATACTACTAATTACCTGGATCAGTTCCGTAAAGCAGTAAAGGGAATTGCAGGCGCGGAAATTACTGTTGAGAAGAATGCGATGGGACCACCAACAGGCAAGCCAATTAATATTGAAATTACCGGCGAAAACCTGGATGATCTCATTGCTGATGCAGAAGCATTTCAGAATTACCTTGATTCCATACAGATTCCGGGAGTTGAAGAACTTAAAACAGATTTCCAGGCTATAAAACCCGAAATAGTGCTGAACATTGATCGTACCAGAGCCAATATTGAAGGAATTTCGACCGGACAGATTGCCCAGGAGATTCGTACAGCAGTGCTCGGATTAGAAATTTCGAAATACAAGGAAGGTGAGGATGAATACCCGATCCAATTGAAATATTCGAAGGCTACCCGCGAGAATATTAATAATCTCCTGAGTACCAAGATCACATACCGTGATATGAATTCCGGCCAGTTGCGTTCTATACCTCTTTCGTCGGTAGCTTCAATTGGCTATACCGACACCTATGGTGGTATTAAAAGGTTGAATCTGAAACGGATCATTACCATTTCGAGCGGGGTTCTGTCAGGTTATACCGCCAATGAGATCGTACCCCAGATTACCAGGCTGGCAGCAGACTTTCCGAAACATGAAGGAGTGGAAATCAATCTTACAGGTGAAAAGGTGGATCAGCAGGAAGCAGCGAGTTTCCTCTCGTTTGCCATGATGATAGCCATAGGCCTGATCTTTTTCATCCTTATTTCACAGTTCAACTCACTAAGTAAAACCCTGTTGATCATCAGCGAGGTCTTCTTCAGTATAATTGGTGTATTACTGGGAATTGTCATATTCAACATGAGCATTTCCATTATCATGACCGGACTGGGGATTGTTGCCTTAGGAGGTATTGTGGTGCGTAACGGAATTCTTATAGTAGAGTTTATTGATACACTTAAAGAACGTGGTTATAAAACCCGCGAAGCAATTGTCCAGGCAGGCAAAATACGTATGACGCCGGTTATCCTTACTGCATCTGCTACCATACTTGGTCTTGTTCCGCTTGCAATCGGACTCAACCTTAACTTTATCACATTTTTTACTAGCCTGAATCCGCATATCCATGTGGGGGGTGATAATGTAATGTTCTGGGGACCGTTATCGTGGACAATTATTTTTGGTCTCAGTTTCGCTACTTTCCTTACCCTGATCTTTGTACCGGCAATGTATTACATTACGTATATACTGAAGATCAGGCTTGCCCGTCGCAAATCAAACAAGATTGCCATGCAATCAGGCATGTGATAATCCAGAATAATCCATTGACTAAAAAGCTCCTGTTTACCAACGCAGGAGCCTTTTTGCTGTCCACTTGTTACTTTGGTTACAAATTGAGCTTACAAATTTTGTATGCAAAGCAGGTAAAAATTCACTATGAAATTT
>JANXXZ010000291.1 GCA_025350385.1 Bacteroidales bacterium | reverse complement strand
TGAATATCCGTGATTTCATGGGAACCCTGCAGACAAAACTCTCGCTTGAGGCGCTCAGCCGCGGGGATTTTGAAACCGTGGCTTCATTTACACTGGCTTATTATGATAAAACCTATGAAAACGCGTTAAAGAAAAGACCCGCTGGCATTGTGCATGAGATTGAATTTGAGAATGACGATGCCGGTAAAAACGCCCTTCAGTTAATTGAATTTGTTAAGACATAAAATATTCTATGAGTTACGGAAACACTGAAAGCACTGTAAAGCTTACGCGTTTTTCACATGGATTGGGATGCGGATGCAAAATGCGCCCCCAATTCCTTGAAAAGATACTTGCCAACCTTCCCAAACCGGATGATGTTAATCTCCTAGTTGGCATCGGGAGCAGCGACGATGCAGCCGTATACCGTATTAATGATGAGCAGGCCATTGTTCAGACCGTCGACTTTTTTACACCCATCGTGGATGATCCGTATGATTTCGGAGCTATCGCGGCAACCAACGCCATCAGCGATATTTATGCCATGGGGGCAACCCCTTTGTTTGCGCTGAATATCGTCGCTTTCCCTTCGAAAAAACTGCCGGCTGAAGTGTTGGAACAAATCCTGAAAGGAGCATCGGATAAGGCCGCTGAAGCCGGTATTTTTGTGGTGGGTGGGCATAGCATTGACGATGAGGAACCTAAATTCGGGATGACGGTGACAGGCATGATCCACCCGGATAAGATACTTACCAACTGCAACGCTCAGGAAGGTGATATACTCATTCTTACCAAGCCCATCGGCACCGGGATTATTTCAACCGCAATCCGTAAAGAAATTGCCGACCAGCAGGCGATGGACGAAGCCATTGGCTGGATGAAAACCCTTAACCGCGCGGCTGCAGAAGTTCTTCGCGATTTCCCGGTGAATGCCTGCACCGATGTAACCGGTTTCGGACTCATGGGTCATCTCTCCGAAATGTCGTGTGGCAGCGGATTTGATGTTGAGGTGTTCTTCAGCAAAACCCCGTTTATGGCTAAAATTGCTGAATATGCCGAAGCCGGGGCCATTTCGGGCGGAACCCGCGGGAATTATGAGTTTTATTCTGCATGGATCGACTGGGACGAAAGTCTTTCGGAGATTGAACGTTTTATGCTCAGCGATGCCCAGACATCCGGAGGCTTACTTATCTCAATCCCGGAACCAGAATCCCTTGAATTACTGGAATGTCTTCATGCAAAGGGAGTTACTGCAGCCAGGATCATTGGGAAAATCCTGTCCAAAGGAAGCGGAAAGATTTATGCCCGCAGATAACCAAATTTGACCGAAACTTTGCGTCCTTGCGTAACATTGCCTTTGTGTCTCTGCGGTAAAAAAATCCGATCAGTTGAGAATGAACCTTTATAAAACGTCAACCTTATTACCAGAGCTTAAATCGAAACTGAGCGTTACCTTTTCAAAAATCCCGAAAAAGGTAAGAGCGCTGTTATTGATATTTATAGGTTTTATTGCACTTTTCCTTCTTGCCGATATCCTGTTCCCTTTTAAAACGAACATCCGCTACTCTCAACTCATTCTGGATAGGGACAATCATTTACTGCATGCATTCCTATCAAACGACGACAAATGGCGGATGCAATGTAAACAGGAAGAAATAAGCTTGTTGCTCCTTAAAACCATCATCAGCAAGGAGGATAAATGGTTCCGGTTTCATCCCGGAGTGAACCCGGTTGCCGTGATAAGGGCTGCCTGGCAGAATGGAACAAGAGGGGAGAGGGTTTCAGGTGCTTCAACCATTACCATGCAGGTAGTGCGATTACTTGAGCCCCGCTCCAGGACCCATATCAACAAATTGCTTGAAATGTTCCGTGCATTTCAGCTGGAACTTCATTATTCAAAGAATGAAATACTTGCCTTGTATATCAATCTCCTGCCTTATGGTGGCAATATTGAAGGTGTCAAAGCAGCTGCATACCTGTATTTCGGTCAGCAACCCCAGGCTTTGAGTCCTGCCCAGGTTGTTACACTTGCCATAATTCCCAACAATCCACGTCATCTCCGGCTGGGGATCAATAATAAACGGATCATACTGGAAAGGAATGCCTGGTTGAAGCGCCTGTTCAAAAAGGGTTTATTTACCGGAATTGAGTTACACGACGCTTTGGCTGAACCCCTGGATGTTACCCGCCATCCGGCGTTAAAAGCAGCTCCTCATTTTGCCTTGCTGCTGAGGCGGATGTACCCGGGAGAAACTGAAATCAGATCATGCATTGACCCTATAATACAGGATAACCTCGAAAATGCCCTCCAAACGGATGTTCAGCGGCTCAGAAGCCTCGGAATTTCAAATGCTGCCGTAGTCGTGATCAATAACCGGACGCATGCAATTGAAGCCTACGCAGGATCAGCCGGATTTGACGAAAATATTTACCTCGGA
>JANXXZ010000245.1 GCA_025350385.1 Bacteroidales bacterium | reverse complement strand
CTTGTATTCAAATGGGAACTCGGCAAACTCGGAACCAGTTGTAGTATGTGCAATGGTAATATGAGGCCTGTAATTATCACCAATATCATTAGTTAAAACTCCATAAGGAAGGAGAGTTTGAATTAAGTCCTCCTGTAGTTTCAGCAATGCTTGGCTTTTAAGTACAGAAATTTCAATCCATGCTCCACCGCTACTTGATGGAAGAATTGTAATGCCTGCATGAGTAATTTTTGGAAGTTCTTGTATGGTTGATTTATATTTTTCCCATACGAGTTTTGCTATTGATTCTTCAACACTAAATTGCCCAATAGTCATGTGTGGATTTGAATTAATGCCCAGTAGAACATCAGAATCTAACTTTTTGTAAAGCAGATTCGCATAGTCGATAATTCTTTGAGATACTTCACTGTCAAATATTAATGCTATATTAAATTTTCTCATCATGATTTGTATTTTATTATTATTCATTTGCAATTAGTCCTATGTATAAATTCTGAATTATTATTTTGATTGGTTTGCAATAAAAGCATTGGTAATTGCACTCTTTGGCAAGTTTTGGTTTGTGCGTGGCTTGTGCGACTTGCCAATGTGTGCAATGTGGGTCGGCTCTAAAAAACAAAAAATGAGGGTCGGCAAAAAATAAAACTTTATCTGGTCGGCTGGTGTGGTCAGCAGTCATTCCAATTGGTCTTTCTTTTCTGTCTTTGTATGTCGTCTTGTCAATTTTCATGTCGCTGTCTTTTTTCTTAGGCTTGTTGGTAACTAGAGTATAACCTCAATACAACAGCAGGATATTGTGGTTAGCAATCTGATTGAAGCGGATACACATGCTAAAAATCAGTTTTGAATTATGCTTAAACATAAATTCAAGTAAATTTATATAAAAACCTTCCAGCTATTTCAGAAATATTTCTATTCCAGGTTCGTAAACCACTTAAAGATAAAGATTGGCAGAAAAGGGATACTGCTTTAACCTGACAATCCTGATATAAAACCTGCCCTTACACAACTCTAATAAACCACCAGCTTCTTTACCTGTGCCGGGATGCCGGGCGCTTCGAGCCGGATAAAATACACTCCCGCCGGCCAGTCCTTTACTGAAAATTCGGACCAGCCTTCGTGCTGCATGAGAACGGAGGATATTTTCTCAACTCCCGAGGTCGAATACACTCTTAGCACCGGTTGTGTATTGGTAGCAGGAATCGTATAGTTAATGCGGACCAGCCCGTTCGCCGGGTTGGGTGTCGGGATGCCCAGTGTTGCCTGTACAGGTTTGTTTTCGCCGATGGATGTCGGATCCAGGAGATTGCTGATGGTAAAATCATCAAAATAATACCCGTCCATTTCGGTACCCACATCCGAACGAAGCGTAAACCGGATTTTTATACTCTTACCTTGGTAAGCGTTCAGTGAGAATGCTTCCCTTACCCAATTACCCTCAGATCCGTCGTATAAGGGCTGTCCAGGTAACTGGTTTGAGGAGCCAGGATGGGTGTATTTCCCCGTAAGCGGGGTCCAGGTTGTGCCATTATTGTCGGAAACTTTCACCTGCACATAATCATAACCGGCCTCAAGGGCCCAATGTGCCTGGAATTCGAGCGTTGTTAAGGTTGAGGCAGGTATGGATATGGGGTTTTTCAATGTAGTGCTGCTGTTGGCATTTGGCTGGTAATTCCCGAAAGGGGAATCGGTCATGGAAGTTGGTGCTGAATAGTAGGAAGCCGTGGTGAGCCCCCAGTTGCCGGTCCAGTTGTTCTTGGTATCCAGCTTATCCACAAAAACAGGGTAAGGATATCCCCATATCCTGCTCACCGTATCCGAAACCGTGTAGTAGCCATTGTTAAGGATCAGTACATAACGCAACGTATCACCTGCATTCAGCCCGGCTGCCAGGTGATAAGGGATGGAATCCGTTCTTTTTTCCAGAATCGACATACCACTTAAAATTAAAGCGGGACCAACGGAAGCGAAAGCGCTTCCCAGAGGGTTGATGGTAACAGTAAAATCACCATCCTGCATGCCGAGGCGGGTTACATCAAAGTTCAGGTAACCGTTGTCCTGGTAAATGAACAGTGGAGAGGCATCGGCAATCGTTCCAAATTTACCGACCAACCTGGCGGCAGTGAAACTCGCCAGCATGTTTTCCTGGCAAAGGGGAATAATACGATCCACACTGGGCCAGAAGCCATCGGTATTCCCGCCTATTTCAGGCGTGTAGGCAAGTATGAGTGGTTTGGTGGTTTGTTCCCCGTACATCCAGTCGTCCGACCCGCCATTGGTGGGATAAATCGTGGTGTTCCCGGGTCCGTAGGTATAATTATTCTCCTTAGTCATAACCACTGCATAGGCGTTGAAAAGAGCTTCATCAGGTGTAGGTTCCGGCGACCAGCCCCATGCATAAAGGAAATCATTGGCAAAAGAATGAAAATTTATTGCGATCCTGAAATCATGGCTTTCGCAAAAGTATTTAATCATGCGTGTTTCGGGTTCCGAGAACGGTGCGACACCACGATAGGTTTCGGATGAGGGGTCAGGAGACGAACCGGTATCGTCATATCCCCACATATAGCCATAATTGCGGTTGATGTCGATGCCAAAGTTCCCCCCCCCGGTATTTCTGCGGTTCTTGCGCCACATGCCTGCGCCGGCTGGATTTGTCGCAATATTGTAGGAATAACCATCCATGTTGATAACCGGTACAAAATACAATTCTGTATTATCCACAACATTTTGAACATCCGCGTTGGTTGAATAGTTTTCGAGCAGGTACCACATATAATAGAGTAAATGCTGCATGCCGATTGGTTCGCGGGCATGATGCATACCGGTATAGAGAACCTGGGGCTTATTCTGGCTGGAATCAGGGTAATTACTAATTTTCACATAATAAATCGGCCGGCCTTCGATGGTTGTGAGGGAGTCGCTGATCGATTGCTTTACAGAGATTAGATTTGGATAAAGAGTCCGCATCAGGTCGAGTTGTGCAGCCATTGCATCAACTGTTAAAAATCCACCGCAGGTGCCCAGGGAAAAGTTCGCCGGGACCGGCCATTCGGCAGACAGGTCTGTTGTGGCAGAGGTGTTTTTTAACTGGTTTTGGGCTTCTTCGTTCCGTTGCAGGTAATATTTCTGCATATCGTTTATCAATACTTCATACCTGAACCCTGCCCCGGATACCCGGGCAAGTTCAGCTGCCGACAGTTCGGAAGTTACCCAGCCGGCTTTGGGATTACCGCCGGTAAGATCGATGCCGTTTTGGAGCAATGTTGCCGGGTTTTTCCCATCCAGGAAAATACGCACCCTTGAATAAGTGTTTTGTTGGGAAAAGCCTAGCAATGGCAGCGCAAAGAGGCATAAAAGGAGAAACAGTTTATACATGGTAAATTGTTTTAGGGTATCGGGAATCAAAAATACATATTAGAATCAGGCAAACAGCAGATTAGGAATAAATTAAGAGAGTAAAATTAAACCACCGAGACACGGAGGACACTGAGGGACACTGGGGACATTGGATGAGGGTACTGATTTTGAATTGAGATTAAGACCTCTTAATCATTACTTATTTTATGTTTTGTGTTCTTTTTTAAACGACAGATAATGATTAACATATTACACTAAATGAAAAATGAGAAAGTAAGGGTTTTAGGTTAACTCTTCAAGCAGTTTAACTATTTTCTTTAACCACGGATTGCACTTGGGGACGCTGAGGAAGTTGGATGAGATTAAAGATTTTGAATAGAATTTAAGACCACTTAATCATTAAACATTTTATGTTTTGTGTTAATTATTTAAACGACAAATAATGATTAACATATAACACTTAATGAAAAATAAAAAGTAAGGGTTTTAGGTTAACTCTTCAAGCAGTTTAACTATTTTCTTTAACCATGTAGATTATTTTGAGACACAGAGACAAGATGACAGGAAAACTGAGCCTGATTATTTCTCAAAAGTATAGTCTTAGTGCTCCTTGGTGCCCTTAGTGTCTGAGCGGTGTCCTTACACTATATTCATCTGTTTCATCAGGAAAATGGCCGTCATATTTTTGGCAGTTCCCGGCTTGAGTTTGTAATCGAAAAACAACTGGTCTCCCGAAATCTCTGCTTCAAAACAGCTGGTGCTTATATTTGACGGGAATTCGTTTTTAAGTTCCCCCAGTGAAATATCATGAGTGGCAATTATCCCGGAGGTCTTTAACTGCAATAATTTCCTGATCAGGATGATGGAACCGTTCAGCTTATCGTTGCTGTTAGTCCCTTTCAACACTTCATCAAGCAGGATAAACACTTCCTGCCCCGTTTCAAGAGCGTCGGTGATGCTTTTCAGTTTCTTCAGTTCCGCATAAAAATAAGATTCATGCTTAATAAGCGAATCATTTGTGCGGATACTGGTTATGAGCCGGGATGGTAAAAACTCGTAGCTGCCGGCACAGACTGGTCCGCCGGCATGTGCCAGAATATGGTTAAGCCCTACCGTGCGCAGGAAGGTACTTTTCCCGGCCATGTTTGCACCGGTCAGGACCAGCATGGAATGCCAGCCTTCCAAGCTGAAGTCGTTACATACCCGTTCCCAGGCAGGGATCAACGGGTGACCAAGGTCTTTTGCTTTCAGGATAAACCCACCTGTAACGGGAGTTGGATAGGTGTAATCCGGGTTGTTGAAAGCCATGGTAGCCAGACTGCTCAGCGCATCCACCTCCCCCAGTATCTCCAGCCATTTGTCTATTTTATCAGCGTTGCTTTTCCGCCAGCCTTCCATCCTGATTACCACCCATAAATCGGTAAGAAAGAGGGCATCCCTGAAGAAACCAACCAGCAGGTTATTCCTTGAATCAAACTGCTGGAGTAATTTCCGGAGCGCATTTATTTCCCTTGAGGCGGAGCCGTGAGATGAAACCAGTTGGTCAACCCTGCTTTTAATCCATCCGCTACTGAATCCTGCTTTCCCAAGTTTATTGAAGAGCCCGCTGTACTTTGCAAGCAGGGGATATGCCTTTCCGAATAATCGGGAAATAATGTTGATCCTGCGCAGGTAAATTCCTACAAATGCCAGGTTCGCAAGCCCTGCCAGTACCAGGAAATTATAGTTAACCCATCCTGCAATAACTGAAACGGCCAGCAAAACCATAAACACTCTCCAACCTGATATTAGCCTGAGCCAGAGCGAATGGTTAATGAACATATTCGGCAGTTGCATCCATTTCAGCAGGTTTTCGGCTGATTCTGACACTTCCGTTTCATTCCCTGTGGCAGCAAAATGAAGTCGCCAATCCGTTTGCCCTGATAAT
>JANXXZ010000216.1 GCA_025350385.1 Bacteroidales bacterium | reverse complement strand
TTACCTTCTGCCACCCGATTTTTTCAGTGAGCTGCACCGCAACTGAATTTACCGAACGGGCGAAAGCGTGTTTGAGTGTCATGGTACCGGCATGACTCCAATCTACGTTATGTGGTTCCCAGACTTTTGCAACTCCTTTTTCCGTATATTTTATTGACACCGGCTTATCAGTGAATTCATCACAGGGACCATAACCCTGGTCAAATGCAGCTGCATATACAAATGCTTTAAACAACGATCCCGGCTGCCTTTTTGATTGGTTTACATGATCAAACTGGAAATACTTATGATTTATGCCTCCCACCCATGCCTTTACTTCCCGGGTAGCCGGTTCAATGGCAACGAAGCCTGTCTGGAAGTAACGCTTGTAATGCTTTAATGAATCAAGAGTGCTGAATAATGTATCCCGTTCTCCGTTCCAGGTAAAAATGCGCATTTTGCGTTTTGTCCTCAAAACTTTATCAATTGTGTCGCTGCCGGAACCATATTTTTTCATCAAGTCCCTGTAGGTTGGTATTTCAGCGGCCAGATCGACGAAATAAGAAGGTATCTCTTTCCCTTTTTCATCAAGCCAGGGCATAACAACATTGTCGCCACCTTTGTTAAATGATTGCTGCAGGCGCTTCATATGTTCAAGCATCGCGTCTTCGGCATGTTTTTGAATCCGCGAATCGATAGTAGTATATATTTTCAGTCCTTCAGTAAAAATATCGTGATCCGTCTCCTTACTCCATTTCTGTAATGAACGGGTAATGGCTTCTCTCAGATAGGATGCATCGCCCGAGGCAACACTCTTTCTTTTATAATGCAGACCCAGGGGAGTAGAACACAACGAATCACTGGCTGAAGTAGAAATAAACTTGTATTTAGCCATCTGCGATAGCACCTGGTTCCGCCGATCGATGGCATTTTTAGGATTTGCAACAGGGTTGTAATAGGAAGGTGCCTTAAGCAAACCAACCAATACAGCTGATTGCTGCGTTTCAAGTTCAATTGGGGCACAATTGAAAAACGTGGAAGCAGCTGAATTTATTCCGAACGAATGGCTGCCAAAATCCACTGTATTGAAATACATTGTAATGATATCCTCCTTGGAGTAATAAAATTCGATCTTTATTGAATTAATCCACTCTTTTGTCTTGCTTATTATGGTTGCAACTCCAGGAATATAACCCATTAACCCTGTAGAATAATCGGCCCGTGTCTTGAAAAGGTTTTTTACAAGCTGCTGCGTAATAGTGCTCCCCCCCCGTTTCTCTCCCCTTACAGTAGACCAGACAGCAGCCATGGTAGCTTTAAAATCAACACCATGATGTTTGTAAAAGCGAATATCTTCGGTGGCGATCAATGCATTCACCAGGTTCACTGGCAGAGCTTTATATTCAACCGGAGTGCGGTTTTCAACAAAAAGGGTCCCGATTAGTTTACCATCTGATGAATAAAGTCCCGATGTAAGGTTTATTTCCGGATTCCTGATCTGGTTGATTTTGGGCGACCTGCCGAAAAGCCAAAGGAAGTTGGTATCGACTGCCAACACGAATAAAAGCAAAAAAGCGGTTGTATATATAACTACCAGCAGGGCTTTCATCCAGAGCGGAGCTTCCCGGGGTATACGTACCCAGGTTTTGATAAAGTATTTTACCTGATAAAACCACCTCAGAATAAGTTCCCTGAGACGTCCCATCATATTTCTGCGTTTGTCTTCTGCCATCCGGATTATAGTTTTCGGCTGCGATTAAGTGTGCAAATATAGGCCAAAATAGTCAACCAGTTTGCAGGTTCCTTCCCTTTGGCCAATTGAAAGCAATCCTCTTTCCACTATTTTATAGATTGATCCGCTCTTCAGTAACTGAAAGAATATTAAACATCATTTCCCCGGCATTTATCAAGTGCCGCAAGCCTTTGAAGCAAGGTAGGATGTGAATAATTAAAAAATACATACCATGGATGAGGAGTAAGATTGCTTAAGTTTTTAACTGATAATGACTTCAATGCATCTTGCATGGCTCCAACGTTGAAATTGACTGCCGCAAAACAATCGGCTTCATATTCATGTTGACGAGAGAGCATATTCATCCCCAGCCCCAGTACCAGCGATACCGGGCTGTAAAGGATTCCAAAAGCTATCAGGCCTATATGGAAACTCGGCTGTAAAGAACCTAATGCCATTGACAGGCTCGGATTCCCTACCAGCAACGAAAGGATAAAAAACAAAACTCCTGTGTGCAATACGCTTATAATTAATCCTTTCAGAATATGTTTCTTTTGGAAATGGCCAATTTCATGGGCAAGTATTGCTACCATTTCGTTGGGTGAATGCTCGGCAATAAGCGTATCATATAATACAATCCGTTTTTGCCTGCCAAAACCGCTGAAATAAGCATTTCCTCGTTTTGATCGTTTCGAGCCATCCATTACATATACATCGCGAATGCTGAATCCTGTTTTAAAAGCGAAGGCTTCAATGGAATCGCGCAATGCACCTGCCTCAAGCGGCGCAAGTTTATTGAAAATGGGCAAAATAAGTACGGTATAAAAATAATTGACGAACACAGTGAAGAAAGTAACTATGCCCCAGGCAAGTATCCAGAACCAGGCACCTGTCTTTTCAAATATCAACACTACAAGCGCCAGAATACCACCTCCAAGAAATGCCGCAAGTAACCATCCTTTTATTTTGTCAAATAAATACGTTTTGATAGTGGTAGTGTTAAATCCAAACTTCTGTTCAATCACAAAAGTGTTGTATATATCGAAAGGAGTAGAAAGCAGGTCAGCTGCCAATCCAAGAATCCCAAAGAATGCAATAGCCTGTAGAATTGGTGAACCGGTAAAACCCCTGATATATGAATCAACCATTGCGAAACCTCCGAATATCAGCATCGCCAGCATCAGTAGAAACGACAATGCACCGGTAAGAAGTCCGAAACGGTATTTGATGCGTTCAAATAACTGTTGTTCGCGATATTTTTCTTCCTCATAAATATCTTTCAACGCTTCGGGAAGCAAATCGCTCCAGGTGGTTGTGTTCAGGTATCCAAGCCAAAGATCAATCAGGTATCCGAAAATGACAATGGAAAGAATAATGATATAGATTGTTTGATATGACATAGTTGAGTTGTAAGTTAGTCATGTTAAACATTGAAGAAGCAGGAACCATATAGGCATTATGATGCTTGGGGGGCGGGGATTTTAATATCCTCCGCTCCTTTTTCTCAGAAACCATTCAGCCGTGAGCAAGAATAAGATCAGCATCCATACCCAGAAGATGTTTACCAGGTCGGTGTATTTCTTCTGCGAATAGGATACAGTCTTTATATCTTTACGTTGCCTGAGCAGATCTGTAATCTTATCCATCTGCGCCGGGGCGAGCATTTCACCGTTGTGCTGTTTGGCAAGCGTGTACAATAAGGTATGATTTGCCACAGTATTCATGGTTTCCTCATTCAATGCCATTACTGCAAATACCCCCGTTTTCTGAAAAGGTTTTCCGCCAAAGGTTGTGGTTGCTTTGTAAGTATATTCTCCCGGTGGGAAACTGCCGGCATTCAGGTAATAAGCATTTCCTGTCCGTGTAAAAGCGAAAGGATAGCTTTTGCCTTCCTTATCGGAAATGTTAATATTCACATCGGGCTCATTAACCAGCTCATAACTATCGTTATAGAGTTCGGCATCCATTTCTACAACCTCGTTCTCGAGAAAGTAATTTTTCGAAATTACGCGAAACTGGCTTTTATCCACTTTAACCGCAAGGTACTGAACTATTTTTGAAAATAATTCGTCAAATGCAAGCTGGTTACCGGCTTTCAGGTAATTAGCAAGGCGCCAGCGCCATATTCCTTCCCCGGTAATAATGCCGGTCCTGTGATCAATACCCTGGTTAAAAACGATGAGCGGAATCCGGGTCGTTACCGAACCAATCCGCTGATAGAGCAATGCGTCCGATGAAGTTACAGCCTTATATTGCCCGAAAGGTACTGAGAGCGGGGGAAAT
>JANXXZ010000193.1 GCA_025350385.1 Bacteroidales bacterium | reverse complement strand
AAGAGGCCAATTGGAAAGTTGCGCTCCAGCAAGCCGCTATCGATGCTGCCAAAAACACCTACCAACAATGGCAAGATTTCGTGGCGGATGTTGATCATGTCAGAAGAAGAACCTAAATTTGATTTTTATACATCGAGACTTGGTATTAGATACAATGATATCATCCCATATTATGAAGAAGAGATAAAAAACAATCCGAAGTTTGAACTGAAGATGTTACACTTCTTCATCAACACCGGGATACGTGATACCGCCTACTACTGGAATGAATTGTCAAAATGCGTGAATGTTTATTGCGAACTGAAGGCCGTATGCCCGCATCTGACTGCCCTGAATATCGGCGGAGGTTTCCCTATTAAAAATTCTCTCAATTTTGACTACGATTACGAGTACATGGCCGAAGAGATCATTGCCCAGATAAAAAACATATGCGACAGGTCGGAAATCCCGGTGCCAGATATTTTCACTGAGTTTGGCTCTTTCACAGTAGGTGAAAGCGGTGCCATCCTTTATTCCATCATTGACCAGAAACGCCAGAATGACCGTGAAGTCTGGAATATGATCGACAGTTCCTTCATCACTACCTTGCCTGATACATGGGCAATCAACCAGAAATTTATCCTGCTTTCCGTAAACCATTGGGATCAGGAATACGAACGTGTTTTTCTCGGAGGACTTACCTGCGACAGCGAGGATTATTATAATGCCGAAGAACATACCAATGCTATCTTCCTGCCCAAACTGAAGGATGATGAACCCCTCTATATCGGGCTGTTTCATACCGGCGCCTACCAGGACTCTCTGGCGGGCTATGGCGGAATCCAGCATTGCCTGATACCTGCGCCGAAACATATTACGATCGATATTGATGAAGATGGAGAATATTATACCAAGCTTTTTGCTAAAGAGCAGAGCCATAAATCAATGTTGAAAATACTTGGCTATTAAATTCTTCATGGTTCAATGAACAATGAGAATCAAGAGAAATAATCGAACGACGGATCTTGATTTCTGGATGAAATAACTATCAATCCGCCTTTCCCGAAAGACGGGAAAGTTGTAATTTTGCCACGAAAAAGATTTAACTATCATACCTAAAGAATTGCCATGAAGCATTATGGAGATTTGCCCAAGCAGTTTACTTCTTTTGACAGTTCGAAAGTAGTTATTGTTCCGGTGCCTTATGATGGAACAAGTACCTGGATGAAAGGCGCCGACAAAGGCCCACAGGCCTTGCTAGAAGCCTCCGCTAATATGGAGGTGTATGATGTGGAAACGGATAGTGAAGTACATAAGATCGGTATCCACACCTTACCGGCAATTACTGAAAAGAGTAGTCCCGAAGCAATGGTGGATGCGGTTTATGAAAAAATAAAAGAACTGCTAAAGAAAAAGAAATTCCCCATAGTTATAGGAGGAGAGCATTCAGTGAGCATTGGCGCTATAAAGGCGGTTGCGGACCAATTCAATGACCTTACCATCCTTCAGTTCGATGCGCATGCAGATTTAAGAGACGAATATGAAGGATCGAAAAACAATCATGCCTGTGTAATGGCACGCGCCAAAGAACTGCTGCCAATCGTGCAGGTTGGAATTCGCAGCATGAGTGTGGAAGAACGCGAAGATGTGCAGCCTGAACGGATATTCTATGCAAGTAGCATTCATGAACATAAAACCTGGATGTACGAATTGCTGAACAAACTCACAAGGAACGTTTACATCACTATAGATCTTGATGTACTCGACCCGTCAATCATGCCATCTACAGGCACTCCCGAACCAGGCGGACTGCTTTGGTATCAATTACTTGAAATTCTTAAGATAGTTAGTGAGAAGGTTAATATTGTCGGGTTTGATGTGGTGGAGCTTCGTCCTCTTAAAGAGAACAAGTCCGGTGATTTCCTGGCTTCAAAACTAATCTATACACTGCTGACTTACAAATATATTACTGGTATTAAATAATCGTACTACAGTTTTTATTCTTCCTTTTTCTTTATCAGGGAAATTAAAAATTTTAAAGAGTCTGCTTCAAATACGGGTTATGGCAAGTTTTCATCTTTGTGAAATCTTTTTGGTTCAATAAATTTGTTTTACCACAAAGTGAACAATGGATTGCATATAGATTGCTTAAAGGATTTTTGAGACAACTTCGATTTTGTGAAGGAGCGGCGTTGAAATTTTGATTTACCAATTAAGCAGCCACGCGAATATCAAAGGTGCAACAATGGTTGCATCGCTTTCAATTATAAATTTCGGGGTGTTTATATCAAGTTTTCCCCAGGTGATTTTTTCATTCGGCACAGCACCTGAATAAGAACCATACGAAGTGGTGGAATCAGATATCTGGCAGAAATAACTCCAGAAAGGAACATCATGCCATTCCAGGTCCTGGTACATCATAGGAACCACACAAATAGGGAAGTCGCCCGCTATACCTCCGCCAATCTGGAAAAAGCCAACGCCATTACCTGATGAGTTTTTACGGTACCAGTCCGAAAGCCACATCATATATTCTATTCCACTTTTTACTGTGCCTGGTTTCAATTCGCCTTTTATACAATAGGAAGCAAAAATGTTTCCCATGGTACTGTCTTCCCAGCCCGGAACCACTATTGGCAGGTTCTTTTCGGCAGCGGCCAGCATCCAGGAGTGGTTGGGGTCAATTTCGTAATCATTTTCCATGGCCCGGCTTTTCAGGAGTTTATACATAAACTCATGAGGGAAAAACCGTTCGCCGGCAGCTTCGGCATCTTTCCATATCTTTTCGATGTGGTGCTGAATTTTCCGGAAAGCTTCTTCTTCGGGGATACAGGTATCAGTAACCCGGTTCAGCCCTTTTTCAAGTAATTCAAACTCCTGTTGAGGAGTAAGATCGCGGTAATTGGGAACACGGCGGTAGTGCGAATGGGCTACCAGGTTCATAATGTCTTCTTCAAGATTGGCACCGGTACAGGTGATAATCTGTACTTTATCCTGCCTTATCATCTCTGCCAATGAGACGCCGAGCTCGGCGGTACTCATGGCGCCGGCAAGGGTTATCATCATCTTGCCGCCTTCCTGCAGGTGTGTTTCATATGCTTTGGCGGCGTCAACTATTGTTGCTGCATTGAAATGTCGGTAATGATGCAGGATGAACTGAGATACAGGACCTTTATTCATAGTTTCAATCTTTAATGCAAAGATATGGGTTTGTAAATAGTGCGATTATACAAATGCCCTAAATAATTATTGGAGTTCAATTCTGTTTCATTTTCATGTGTATATATTTTTGTTAAGCGTTTAAAATGAGTATTTTAACTAACAGGTTA
>JANXXZ010000163.1 GCA_025350385.1 Bacteroidales bacterium | reverse complement strand
CCCCGTTACCAGGCCGACATATCCGCTTCCAACAATTACAACTTTCATGAGTATTATGCTTTAGTAAATTATAGCAAGTCTTCATTTATGATCAGAGTAGCCTCCTTATTCTGTTCAACCTTATATTGGTGGATATCCTCTGAAAAACTTTTGTTTTTTAATGACCAATCTTATGCAAAGGTGCGAATATATTGGTAAATAATTTGACGCCTTTGCTTCTCGTTGAAAAATATCTTGATCAGTGAATTGCTGGCTTGGTTGTGTCGGTTGGTAACAGCATCAGATAATTCAGATATGACAAGTTGAATCTGAATATTCTTGGTTCATCTGTTTTTCATGAATTCTTCACAAAACCATATAACCGCCAGGTGAATGGGCTGTTTTGAATTTCGTTACAACTGTTTATCCGTTTTGCCAAATACTTAAAGTCAGTGATTTTAGAATACCGGAATTCATTGCAGCAGGGATTTCAACTACATTGATACTTCTCCTAAATTTTCGAAGGCATTTCAAATCATAATCGTAAATTTACCCTCTACATTCTTCCGGATAATTCAATAACATATTATATGCCTTATAAAACCGACAATCGCATTGTAATGACCCTGGACGCAGGAGGAACCAATTTCGTTTTTTCTGCAGCCCAGGCAGGGGAAGAAATCTTAGAGCCTATCCATCTGTCTGCCCATGGCGAAAATCTCAACCAGGTGCTTCAGACTATAACTTCCGGTTTTGAACAGGTCAAAGCCCGTCTCCCAGATTCACCGGTAGCCATAAGTTTTGCTTTTCCGGGTCCTGCCGATTATCCAAACGGCATTATCGGAGATTTGAAAAACCTCCCCACTTTCCGGGGAGGGGTGGCCTTGGGACCTATGTTGCAGTATCATTTTGGAATCCCAACATTCATAAATAACGACGGCGATCTTTTTGTTTACGGTGAAGCCATAGCCGGCCTGCTCCCTTCAATCAACAAGGAACTTGAAAATGCAGGTAATCCCAAAAGATACAAAAACCTGTTTGGGATTACCCTTGGCACCGGTTTCGGTGGAGGGCTGGTGATTGATGGGAAGCTGTTCCTGGGCGATAATTCGGCCGGTGCCGAAATATGGGCTGAACGGTCAAAACTCCATCCCCATGCCTATGCCGAAGAAGGGGTGTCAATTCGTGCCGTACGCCGGGTTTATGCCATGAAAGCAGGAATCCCCATCGAAAATGCTCCTGAACCCAGGGTGATCTGTGGTATTGCCAAAGGTGAGATTGCCGGTAACGTGGAGGCTGCCAGGGAAGCATGGAGACAACTTGCTGAAAATGCAGGCGATGCTCTGGCAAATGCCATCACCCTCCTCGACTCACTGGTGGTGATAGGAGGAGGTCTTTCGGGTGCTTATGACCTGATATTGCCTGATTTAGTGGCTGAAATGAATAACCCATTGTGCAATATTCAAGGCAATCCTCTATGCCGGACAGAACTTACCGCTTTCAACCTGGAGGATGTGACCCAAAAGGCAGCTTTCCTGAAAGGACAGGCTAAAACAATTCCAATCCCGGGAACCAGCCTCTCCATAAGTTATGACCCTCTGCAAAGGGTGGGTGTGGGCATTTCGCAGCTGGGAACTTCAAAAGCTGTGAGCGTTGGAGCGTATGCTTTTGCGCTGTATAAACTGGGTCATTGAGGGGGTTCTGACTTGTAATCTTCACATAATGCTATTGCATAGTGCCTGGTACATATGCCTGTTAATGTTTACTGAGTGCCGGTGCAGGATGCTGAATGCCCAGTACAGGGTTTCCCTGGTCGCTAGTCGCAAGTCACTATTCCCTTCTTTTTGCTCAATACCCGAATCAACAAATTAATCAGACTCTTCAGATGAAGTTATCCTGATGTGTATCTTTGCATAGCTCAATAATACAAAATGAAAAAACTGGTACTGCTTCTCGTCGTTCTTACCTTCATTTCATCTGCTTTTGCCCAGAAAAAACCCTGGCGGGATGGGGAAATGGAAGTAAAAATACTCTTTCACAAGGATACAGATGCACAGAAATTGGCCGCATTCAATTACGACTGCGATATCTATTCACAGTATGCCTATTCCTACCTGGTGCCATCGGAATTTGAGAAAATAAAAGCCGCAGGGTTTGATTTCCTTGTGCTCAAAGCCGATTTGAATGCCTGGTCCGCCAGTTTTGGAGATGCACTGGTTCCCCAGGGTTATTATACTTTTGATCAGATCAAAAGCATTGCCGACAGCCTTGCCATTAATTTCCCTTCTATTTGTAAAAAAGTGGTTTTTGGCACTACGGCGCTTGGCAAGGAACTGGCAGCCCTCAAAATCAGCGATAATGTGAATATCCATGAAGATGAAGCTGAAATTCTTTTTGATGGTGGTATTCATGGCGATGAAGTGGGTGGTTCGCAAAATGTGATCCAGTTTGCCCGCGATCTCTGTAAAAACTATGGGACCGATCCCCAGATCACAAGCCTGGTTGATAACCGTGAAATATGGCTCTACTACTGCGTGAATCCATACGGTCGCGACCATATGACCCGCGAAAACGGCGCCGGCGTTGATGTTAACCGTGACTTTGGATATGCATGGGGTGGTGAAGGTAGCAGTCCCGGTCCTTTTTCGCAGCCCGAATCAAAAGCGCTTCGTAATTGCCAGTATGCAAACCAATTCGTTTCATACACCAATTACCACTCGGGCACTGAAATTATTTCCTATCCCTGGAGCTACCGGTATAGTCCGGCCCCCGACAGGGACCATATGGATCATCTTGCCCAGGTATATTCGTTAGCATCAGGTTACTCAAATCTTCCTTATGGCCAGGGATCTGTCATTATGTACCTGATCCAGGGCAGTACCAAGGACTATAATTATGGCGGGATGGGTTCGGTAGCCTGGTCCATCGAAATTTCGCTTGATAAACAACCCACCGATGTTCAGTATTACTACAATATAAACAAACCTGCTATGCTGGCACTTATCGAAAATGCAGGCTACGGGATCCAGGGAGTTGTTACTGATGCCATCACAGGCAAGCCGATAAATGCATCCATTTATGTCGGACAAAATTATCCATGTTATACCGATGCAGGGCTGGGTGATTTTCACAAGTACCTGATCGCCGGCACCTACTCAATCAAAGTGGTCGCCAATGGTTATGAATCCAAAACCATTAATAATGTGGTTGTGAATGATTTGCAATGCACTACGACCAATGTCCAGTTGAATCCGTTATCCTGTCAGTACGGGTACCGGGTAATTGCAACTCATATTCCCGGCTTCAATGCGCAGAACCCGGGAGATGAAGGGTATTCCGCTGCCTGTCTCGGACCTCCCGATGATGAGTATTATTCCCTGGGACGCGGAGGTTATATCATTTTCGATATGCAGGACACCATTCACGATGGCGCACCCGGTAGTATGGACATCACCGTTTTTGAAGGCGGTAATACTCCCGAAGGATATACTCTTTATGCAGGTGATTCCATGGACGGTCCCTGGACTAATATTGGCTATGCAACCGGCACATGGTCATTCAACATGGAACCTTATGGAGTTACGCAGGCACGCTATTTCATGCTGCTTGACGATAATAACGGGCAGGCTAATGTGCCTGATGCCGGCTTTGATTTTGACGCCATCGCCAGCCTTCACCCGGCTGTTCCGGATACTGTCGGGCATTTGTCAGGCAAAGTTTTTAACGCATATACAAATCAGTCTTTACCTGGTGTTTCAGTAATTTCGGGCGACTCATCTGCTGTGACTGATGGATCCGGTTCATACCAGATGAACCTGATAAGGGGGCAGCGTGAACTTTGCGCTGATCTTGCGGGATACCGGTCAGAATGCGACACACTTCTATTACAGGCAGGAAATACTTACACGCATAATTTCTATCTCTTCCCGACAGTTGGCATCAAACCCCTGGTAAATAGCGATGAACAGTTGAAAATCGCTCCGAATCCTTTCACAAGGAATGTCAGTTTCGAATTTTCTTTACCGGTTTCTGAATTATGTACTATAAAAGTATATGACCTTACCGGAAAAGTGGTTTCAACAGTTGCGAACCAGTATTTTCCGGCAGGATTGAACACCTTTGAGTGGGATTGTCAGCTCAGTTCAGGACTTTCGCTTCAGCCAGGCTATTATATCCTCAGCCTGAAAACTCCTCAAGCCCTTTACCAGACAAAGGCTGTAAAAGCTTTTTAAAATATTTTTGAAAGATTACCATAAAATAATAAATAGTATTACTTTTGCCAAGATTGATGATAAATCGGTATAGCTCTTATAAGCAATACTATTTAAACTCAGTTACATACAAGTACCTTGTTCTATTGTCAGTATTTAATAAAAAAAAACAAATCACCGATCTATGAAAAAAACGTTACTCCTACTCGTTTTAAGTTTTCTTGGTGTGAATTTATTCGCCCAGGTACTTCTGCAACAGGATTTTAGCTCAGGACAAATGCCTCCGGCCGGCTGGATGGTGTTTGGTAACGCTGCCAACTGGGGAATTTCCCAGACCAATATGGCAGGGGGATTAGTCCCCGAGGCAAAGGTGAAAAATACACCTGCCTTCAACGGAACCATGCGGTTAATTTCTGAGTCGGTTGATCTCACCGGGAAAACCCAGGTCATTATCCAGTTCAAGCACATGTTTGATCATACGGATGGAAGTTCAGTTCCGTTTACAATCGCCGTGGATACCCGCTCTAACGGTGGGACCTGGCATAACGTATGGTCTGTTGCGGCTACTACCGATATTGCTGCCGAAACTGTCACAATCCCTGTCAGCAATACCGATGTTGGCGCCTCAAATTTCCAGTTCTGCATGTATGTTACCGGAAGCAGCCAGAATTTGAAGGCCTGGTATTTTGATGATATTTTTGTGCTTGATCCGTTGCCGCTTGATGCCGGTATGGCAGCAGTCACGATTCCGGGTTCATTTGTCGGATCACATATCCTGCTGGGGAAATTTGTAAACGTCGGACTTACACCTATTACTTCAATCAATGTGAACTGGCAGGCCATAGAAGGCCAGGTTCATACTACAAGTCTTACAGGCCTGAATGCTGCCATGGGCGTAACAGTTCCGTTTACCTGCAGCGACTCGGTAAATGTTGCTCCTGGTGTATATGACCTGAAGGTCTGGGTTTCTGGCGTAAACGGAAGTCTTACCCCTGATAATAATCCAGCCAATGATACCATGGTCAAAAGCATTTGTGTACCCGAACATATGGCAATGCGCAGGCCAATGTTCGAGGAATTTACCAGTTCAACCTGCGCACCTTGTGCCAGTTTCAACAACTCTGTTTTCAATCCATTTATTACCACTTATGGTGACCAGATTACCCTTATCAAATACCAGATGAACTGGCCGGGATCGGGTGACCCATATTACACTGCCGAAGGTGGCGTCAGACGTTCATATTATGGCGTCAGTTATGTGCCCGATCTATATACTGACGGTAAACAAACACCTACCACATCTTCAGGTGTCAACACGGCATTCGGTACATCAAGCAGTACCATTACATATATGGACATTCAAGCCACAAATGAAATCCAGGGTAACAATGTGATTATTAATGCGAACATTATTCCTTATGCCAATTACAGTAATGTTAGCGTGCAGGTTGCGGTAATCGAGCGGGTAACTACCCAGAATGTTGCTACCAATGGAGAGACCGAATTTCACAATGTGATGATGAAAATGGTGCCGGATGCCAGCGGTACATCGGTTAACCTCACCGCCAACCAGCCGCTGAACCTGAGCTTTACACAGGATATGAGCGCTACCAACGTGGAAGAAATGAGCGATTTGAGGGTAGTAATTTTTGTACAGGATAATTCGACCAAGGAAATCTACCAATCAAATTATGCTGACGAAACCGGCTCTATGTTTACAATGACTCCTGCCAACGGAGCCACCAATGTGAGTGTTTCTGCTCCTATGCTTATTCAGTTCAGCCAGCCTATCCGGATGAAAGACGGACAAACGCTCAACAACGGGAATGTAGCTGCACTCATAACACTCAAAGAAAACGGACCAACAGGTGCGAATGCGGTCTTCACAGCAACTATCAATACCGCAAAGACCCTGATAACAGTTACCCCCAGCCCTGATCTGAAATATAACCAGTTATATTACCTGAAAGTAGATACCGCCGAAAACATGCAGGGTGTTCATACATTTGCAGGAGTCAGCACTTTCAATACTGAATTAAGCACGGTTGGACTGAATCCGCTGAAAACGACAAAATTCAGGATTTATCCCAATCCGGCCGATGAAGTGGTTCATATTCAGTTTGGCGATCAGACCGGATTCAACAGGATTGAGATACTGAATAGTATTGGTAAGACCGTAAAGGTGCACGACAATATTTCATCAGATGATAACCAGGTTTCAATCAATGTGGCTAACCTGCCTTCAGGCGTGTATTTTATCCGGTTCCTTGGTGAAAAAAGCCAGCAAACATCGCGAATGCTTATCAGCCGCTAAGAATCTTATCTGAATGAATTTCTAAGAGGTTGTCAGAAACGGCAACCTCTTTTTAATTTATAAATTGCAGAAACCGGTATTAATTCCACTCCTAAATGTTGAATCAGAACTTTTGCACGAATTCTCAATGCCAGCAAAGATAACAAATTCAACACTTTACAAACTTGAATGCTTCGTTTGTAGGGATGACATCCTGTTTTTCGGAGCAGGCTCTTATTTCGAACCGAACCGTTGTGAATTAATGAAAAAAAAGAGTTCAATAATACAACCATAACTAACGGGCATATGATAAAAATGCTGAACTTTGAACTTCCATTTGTGTGAAAGAATAAAAATCAATAATTATGAAAAAAATTAGTCTCCTGGCTATCCTTTTTCTGGCTTTTACCTTATCAATATGGGCTGCCAGGGTTGAAAAAGTCTACTCTTTTGCAACCTACTCGGTTAACCGCTCAGGCGATTATCAGACCATACATTTTGATAACACCTTGCTGACCGGTTTGACGGGCGAACCCATCCTGCCTTACCGGCAGGTAAAAATACTGCTTCCTCCGGGCGAATCGGCCGATCGTATCGAAATAACCGGAACCAATGCTGTAACGATACCCGGTTTCTTCCGGCTCATGCCTGAACAACTGGTTCAACCGGTTTCAAAAGGTGCCTCCGGTACCTTCACAAAGGATGAAGCCTTTTATAAAACCAACGCAGCTTACCCTACATCACTTTCAGGAAAATTGTTGACTGCGTTCCTGAACGGTCATTCGTACGCGCTTTCAACCTTTACTCCGGTGCAATATAATCCTGCAACCGGCGTCCTGTCGTATTACACCAGCGTTAAAGTAGTGGTTTATTCCAAGCCTACTGAAAAAGCTGCGGCTGCCCTTAAAAATCTGAAACAAACAGAGTCAATTGCTGCAGAATTAAACCGGTTCTCTGACAATCCGGAAATGATCTCCGCATACACAGCCGATAATTCCACTTCGGCTGATGACTATGAGATTCTCATCATTACCACTCCTGCTTTTGCTGCCAATTTTGAAAGCATGCGTGCCGACTATCTCAAAGAAGGATTGAATTCGCAGGTGATTACCACCGACGCTATCAACCAATCAATGACAGGAGTCGATTTACAGGAAAAGTTGAGGAATTACATTATTCAGGAGTACCAGCAACATAGCGTGCAGCATGTGGTGCTTGGCGGGGACGATGAACTTATCCCGCACCGCGGTTTTTATTGCTATGTTCAGTCTTCAACAGTATATGAAGACTCTAATATTCCTGCCGACTTGTATTACTCTGCACTTGACGGAACCTGGAATGACAACGGAAATAACCTGTGGGGAGAACCCGGCGAAGATGACCTGCTGCCGGATATATCAGTTGGC
>JANXXZ010000159.1 GCA_025350385.1 Bacteroidales bacterium | reverse complement strand
AAAACCCGCAAACAAATGTATTCTATATGCACTACATTTGTAAAATAATTAAGTACGTCAGTTTATAAATGGAACTATGAGAAATAATCATTATCCATAATGAAAAAATATTAGAATATGAAAGACCGTATTGCCCTCTTAATAAAAGCGAAGAATTTTACATCTGCTCAATTTGCTGATGAAGTCGGTGTTCAGAAATCAGGTATTTCGCATATCCTGTCCGGAAGAAATAATCCGAGCCTTGATTTTGTTCAGAAAATATTGCAACGGTTTCCTGAGATCAGCATGGATTGGCTGATATTAGGCAAAGGCCCGATGTTCAGCAATGAATCTCCCCGCCCAATAGTTGCTGAAAAGACCTTATTTAACTTCACTGGAAGCGGAACAAATGAACCGGATCTTTTCTCAGCCGAAAATATCGCACCGAAACAGCCTTTGGAAAAGGAATTATCTACGGAAGCGGTTGGATTTAAACAGTTTAACACTAAAGAAGAGTTACCTCTGGAAAAACAGAGAGAATGTGAACCTGTATCTTCTCAAATAAAAATCCCCGCTACAGTTGCTCAGCAAATGACGGGTAATGAAAAAAAAGTAGAAAAAATTCTATTCTTTTATACAGATAAAACTTTTGAAGAGTATACTCCCGGAAATTAAACTCTTTCGAAATAGTTAAAGAAAAAACTCCCTTCCTGCTCAGCGGTTTCGTCTGCGTCTGAACCATGGACTGCATTTTCCTGGATGGAAGTTGCATATAGCTTCCTTATAGTTCCTTCTGCTGCATTTGCAGGATTGGTGGCTCCAATCAATTCCCGATAGCTGTCTACTGCGTTCTCTTTCTCAAGAATAGCAGCTATTGCAGGTCCGGAGGACATAAAAGTCACTAAACCGTCGAAAAATGGTCTTTCTTTATGAATAGAATAAAATGCTTCTGCTTGCCGGCGGTTCATATGAACCAGACGCATCGCCCTGATTTCAAATCCGTTTTTAATGATATGATCCAAAATCAGCCCGCTTTTCCCTGCTTTCACAGCATCGGGCTTAATCATTGTAAAAGTTCTATTACCTTGCATTTCTAATTAATTTTGAGTTTGCAAAGATATTGTATTCACAATCAATCAACCTTATACTTTAAATTGATATTTTTGCAACCCGGTAAATATAAAGATATACCTATCAGTTGAACCTTCTTACTAACTCTGTCAAATACTTCAGGAAACTGGTTTCGGAACCGGCTCAAGTATTAATTGTTACCCATTATAATCCTGATGGTGATGCAATAGGTTCATCGCTTGCTTTGTATCATTACCTTAAATTGATCGGGCACAAGGTAAATGTGCTGATTCCTAATGATATTCCATCTTTCTTAAAATGGATGCCCGAAAGCGAACAGATGGCTATATATCAAACAGATACTGAGGCGGGCAACAAACTTATTACCGGGGCTGAGGTCATTTTCTGCATGGACTTTAACTCCACAAGCCGGGTTAAGTATTTCAGTGATCAACTAGCTTCTGCTTCAGCTACCAAGATATTAATTGACCATCACCTTCAACCTGAGAAAGAATTTGACCTGATCATTTCGGTTACTGAAGTTTCCTCTACATCCGAACTGTTATTTGCGTTGCTCGATCAGGCTGGGCTTGCCGGAAATATTTCAACTGAGATGGCTGAATGCCTTTTTGTTGGAATGATGACTGATACAGGTTCATATAGCTATGCATGTAACCGTCCGGAGACATTCCTGATTACTGCCAGGCTGATTGATGCCGGAATCAATGTTGAAAAGATCCACCAACTTGTTTATGATACCTATTCTGAAAGTCGGATGAGGCTCCTGGGTCATTGTCTTGGCCGAAGGTTAAAGGTATTGCCGGAGTATTCAACAGCCTATATCTGGCTGACAAAGGCTGACCTGGAAAAATATGAATACCAGCCTGGTGATACCGAAGGTGTGGTGAATTATGCATTAAGCATTGAAAACATTTCACTTGCGGCTCTCTTTACTGAACGCGACGACCGAATCCGCCTTTCGTTGAGATCGAAGGGAGATTTTTCAGTAAATGAACTGGCACGTAATCATTTCAACGGTGGAGGCCATAGGAATGCCGCAGGGGCTGATTCATTCGATTCAATGGATGTTACCCTTCAAAAGTTTGAAACCTTGCTGCAGCAATATAAACCTGCCCTGAAGCATAATATGGTAAATCCCAATAACCGTGAATTTTTGTATGAATAAGCATGGATGGTTCAGGGTTTTTGTTTTATTACTCATAGTATTATCCGCATGCAAGAGCGATATAAAACCTGTGAAAACCAAAGAAATTGATCCTGCCGAATTGCAGGAAACCTTGCTGGAAGTCAATAAGCAGATAGTAAAAACGGAAGATGAACAGATCAGCGACCTGGTGGCACGATATAAATGGGATATGCATGAAACAGGGACAGGCCTGCGTTACCTAATTTATCATAAAGGCAAAGGATTACTGGCAAAGAAGGATAAAATTGCGCGGATCAATTTCGAAATACGGCTTATAACAGGTGAGATAGTATATTCGTCGAAGGAATCAGGCGTTAAGGAATTTAAAATTGGAAGCGGGGGAGTAGAAAGCGGTTTGGAAGAGGGAATATTGTTACTTCGGGTTGGTGATAAAGCAAAACTTATTATGCCTTCACATTTGGCCTACGGATTGATTGGTGACCAGGACCGGATTCCTTCAAAGTCAACATTGATTTATGATGTTGAGTTGCTTGAGATAAAGGATAGTAGAAAATAATCTGTTGAGCCCTGTGAATCCAATGAGTTAAAGAAAAAGATCATTGAAATATAACATAAAACAATTTGCCAATGGCTAATAGCCAATAACCAATAACATTTAGTAACCCCTCTTAATCAGAACAAATACAACACAACAAATAATTAATCTAAATCCTTAAAAATGAAAAAATTCAGTTCATTAATGCTATTTGCAGCAATTGCTGTTATAGTGGCTTTGATTTCATCATGCTCCAAATATCCGGGGTTTAAGAAAGCCGAAAATGGCTTTTATTACAAATTTTATGTCGAAAATAAAGATTCGCTCAAGGCTGATTCGAACTTTGTCCTGACAATGCAAATTAAGTACCGCGTAAATATGAACGGGAAAGACAGCGTTTTCTTCAACTCGAAAGATTTGGCAAAACCTTTCCAGATCGGATTGCAGAAACCACAGTTCAAGGGTGATGTGTATGAAGCATTTGCCATGCTGCACCAGGGCGATAGTGCAACTTTTATCCTAGGCGCAAAGGATTTCTTTACTAAAACGGCCGCTTATCCCTCTGTTCCTGCCGGAATTGACAGTACCACCAAGATTTACTTCGATGTAAAAGTGTTGAAAGTGGAATCGCTTGCACAAATGAAAAAAGATGCTGCTGCCAAGGCCGAACGTTTGAAAGGCGAAGAAGGTGGCAAACTTGAACAGTTCCTGAAAGCTAAATCAATTACCATCTGTCCTTTTTGGATTAAACTTCCGGAACCAGCTTTCGATTCGAGGTAATAAATACCGGTAGCTGTCGGAGCAGTGGTAATT
>JANXXZ010000132.1 GCA_025350385.1 Bacteroidales bacterium | reverse complement strand
GGGGTCAGGAAATTACTGAGTGCATAAGAAGCCGTGTGCGGAACCTTGGAAGCGATATTAGGAACACAATAATGAGTTACTCCGAATTTCTTGAATGCAGGGTTTTTGTGGTCGGTAAGATGAGAAGTTTCAATACAGCCGCCCTGGTCAATACTCACATCGATAATCACAGCGCCTTCTTTCATCTGCTGCACCATTTCCTCTGTTACGATACATGGGGTCAGGCCATAGGCAGTGTGTACCGCACCTATCACTACATCTGCCGAACGTAAGGCATTGAGCAGGTTTCGGGGTTGAAGCATTGAGGTGTAAACCCGGGTGTTCAGATTATTTTGTAATCGCCTCAGTTTATAAACCGAGTTATCGAAAATCTTCACGAATGCGCCCATTCCAAGTGCGGCACGGGCAGCATATTCACCCACTGTTCCTGCACCCAGAATCACCACCTCGGTGGGTGAAATTCCCGAAAAGCCTCCGAGCATTTTTCCTCGCCCATATTCAGGATGACTCATGTATTCAGCTGCCACCAGCAGGGATGTATTGCCGGCTATCTCGCTCATGGCGCGGATCACAGGAAAGGTCCCTGCTTTATCCTGTATGTATTCAAAAGCAATGGCAGTGGTTTTCTTGGCAATAAGACGGCGGAAATAATCTTCCGTAATCACCGAAGTATGCAGTGATGAAATGATGGTTTGTTTATATCCCATCATCTCCGTTTCTTCTGGTAAAATAGGGGCAACTTTCAGGATTATGTCGCATGTATAAACTTTCCGGGTATCGTACACGATTTCACCTCCCATTTCGCTGTATTCATGGTCAGGAAAATGAGCTGATTTACCTGCTTCCGTTTCAATAATCACCTGGTGGCCACTCTGTACAAGCAAACCCACAGCATCGGGAACCAATGCGATCCGGTTTTCAAGGAAAGCCGATTCACGGGGTACCCCGATTATGAGTTTTTTCATCTCCTTCCGAACTTCGAGCATCTCCTCGCGCGGCATAAACTGCCCGCCATGCAGCATTTCCGAATAATTGTTCTGTGACAGATCCATGATTCAATCCACTTAGAAGGTAAACAGCCTGTGATGGCCGTCGGGTGAAAGTTCAATCCTGACTATAACAGTATCATCAGGTAAAAGGTTCTCAATCTTTTCGGGCCATTCGATCAGGCAGTATTTCCCGCTGTAGAAATAATCCTCATACCCGATATCCAGCATTTCATGCCATGATTTAATCCGGTATAGATCAAAATGATAGATGCTGTCGCCGCCAGTTTTTAGGTATTCGTTTACGAGTGCAAAGGTGGGACTGTTTACAACATCTTCAACACCGAGTTGTTTACAAATAGTTTTAATAAAAGTAGTTTTCCCGGCACCCATCGATCCATAAAAGGCAAAAATATAATTTACAGGGTGTTTTTCAAGCAGTTGCTGTGCAATTTCTTCAAGATGCCTCAACGAACGGCATAGGATAGTTTCTGACATACTCCAACCTTATTTTGCTTTCAGATAGATGACCGGAACCATCATTTCTTCCATCGAAAGACCTCCATGCTGAAATGTATTGCGGTAGTAATTCACGTAGTAATTATAATTATTGGGATAAGCAAAAAACTCGTCGCGTCTGCAGAATATGAAAGAAGAGCTCATAGTTGAACGCGGAAGAAGGGCATCAACCGGATTTTTTATTTCAAACACCTCCTTTTTATCATAGTTAAGACTGCGCCCGATTTTATAGCGAAGATTGGTATTGGTATTGCGATCACCGATCACTTTAACGGGATTATTCACCCTTACCGAACCATGATCGGTGGTGAGCACAATATTCACTTTTTTATCTGAGAGGAACTTAATGATGTCCAACAAGGGGGAATGTTCAAACCATGAAAGTGTAAGGGAGCGGTATGCCGGTTCGTCGTCGGCAAGTTCACGAATAACTTCCATTTCGGTACGGGCATGCGACAGCATATCCACGAAATTGTAAACAATCACGTTAAACTTATTACCCATCAGGTTTGGCAAGGTTTCCACAAGTTTGCGACCTGCGGTAAGGTTCAGTATTTTAGTATAGGAGTATTTTACATCCTTCCCAAATCGTTTCATCTGTTCACCAAGCAATTCACCTTCAAATTGGTTCTTGGTTCCTTCTTCGTCCTCATTTACCCAGTATTTGGGATACTTTTTCTCAATCTCACTGGGCAGAAGCCCTGCAAACAGCGTATTCCGTGCATACTGGGTAGTTGTCGGGAGTATGCTGTAATACATCTCATCACGTTCAACCCGGTAATATTGTTCGAAAATCGGTTGAAGTATTTTCCATTGATCATACCTCATATTATCAATCAGGATCATGAAAAGAGGCTGACCATTGGTAATAAGGGGGAAAACTTTTTCCTTCATCAGGGTATGTGATTGAACCGGTTTATCATTCGAACGTCCGTTCACCCAGTCGAGGTAGTTGTTTTCCACAAATTTGCAGAAAACCTGGTTGGCTTCATCTTTCTGCTGAAGCATTACCTCAACAATCCCTGCATCCTGCGATTTTTCGAGCCCGAGTTCCCAGAAAACCAGGTTTTTATACACTTCGGTCCATTCAGAGTGATTAAGACGTCCCGAAATTTCCATACCTATATTGCGAAACTGCTGTTGATAAGCATGGGTTGTTTTTTCGCTGATAAGGCGTTTGTTATCCAGGTTTTTCTTCACACTGAGAAGTATCTGCTTGGGATTCACCGGTTTAATAAGATAATCGGAGATACTTGACCCAATGGCATCTTCCATGATATGTTCTTCCTCGCTTTTGGTGATCATGATCACAGGGAGGTTGGGATAACTTTTTTTAATGAGCGAAAGCGTTTCAATTCCTGAAAGACCGGGCATATTTTCATCCAGGAAAACAATATCAAACGGGCGGGTTTTCAACAGGTCTATTGCCTCATCTCCATTATTGGTTGTCAGGACTTCATATCCTTTATCGCGTAAAAACAAAATGTGTGGCTTCAGCAAATCTATTTCATCATCAGCCCATAGTATTACTCCACTTTCCATTCTTTTGGTTATTATCGTTAGTATTCAAATAAAAGCTCAACAGCATTTATGTACCTTTGTTTTTTAAACTACGGTTAGATTATAAAAACTACCGGAGGAATTATATCTGTTGACTTCTATAATGCCGAAATCACCTTGTTTATTGCAGGTGTTATCTCACAAAAAGGGTCATTTCTACAAATTTAACATTATTTCTGATCCCAGCCATGCCAAATAAGCGAAAAATTGTAAACGACCCCGTGTATGGTTTCATAACAATCCCTGGTGAACTGGCTTTCGATATTATTGAGCATCCCTGGTTTCAGAGGCTAAGGCGGATAGCACAACTTGGGCTCACATCGATGGTATACCCGGGAGCGTTGCATACGCGCTTTCATCATGCACTCGGGGCAATGCATCTCATGGGGCTGGCAATTGATACATTGCGGTGCAAAGGCATTACTATAACTGAAGATGAAGCCCAGGGTACAACGCTGGCAATACTGCTCCATGACATTGGCCATGGCCCGTTTTCACACGCCCTCGAAAGTTGCATTGTCAACGACATGGATCATGAAAAAATTTCAGCCATGTTCTTCAATAGATTGAATGATCAGTTCGGCGGAAGATTGGAGACTGCAATAGCAGTATTTAACAATACCTATCCAAAAACATTTCTTCATCAACTGGTGTCAGGGCAACTTGATATGGACCGCATGGATTACTTGATGCGCGATAGTTTTTATACAGGAGTAAGCGAAGGAGTTATCAATACCGACAGGATACTGAAAATGATAACAGTAGCTGGTGATCAGTTAGCCGTGGAAGCTAAGGGGATTTATTCCATTGAGAAATTCATCGTTGCGCGCAGGCTCATGTACTGGCAGGTTTATTTTCATAAGACAGTGCTTTCGGCCGAATATATGCTGGTAAATATTCTTCGACGGGCCAAGTATCTTGCCGAATCAGGGGAAAAACTTTTTGCTTCACCTGCATTCACTTATTTCCTGGAAAATAAGATATCAAGCTACGATTTTGAAGTTGATCCTGAAACCTTGTCCCGTTTCGCCGAACTCGATGATTATGACATTCTGGATTCAATTAAGGTCTGGGGTTCACATCCTGACAAGGTGCTTTCAACTATCAGTAAAGGTATTATTGACCGGAACCTGTTCCGTTTGATTATAAGCAATGTTCCGTTTGAGGAAATTTATATTAAACAACTGAGGGAACATATTTCTCGAAATCTGCAGGTTTCGGTAGCTGATAGCGAATACATGGTTGCAACCGGAACTATTTCAAATAATGCCTACGACCCTCTCAACCATAAAATAAATATTCTGGACAAGGACGGTCAGGTTTTTGATATTTCAGAGTTTTCAGGGCAGCTGAATATTGCTGTTTATTCCCAGGTAGTTTCGAAATATTTCATTTGCTTTCCAAAGTGGGCTGATCCAACAATCTAATGTCGGGCTTTCGGCTATTTGCCACAGAAATTTCCGCTTGTACTCAATTTGCCTATATTTGCAGATTATTTAAACAATTGACCTAATATAACTTTACGTATTCCTGATGGAGTTTACCGCAAAAGACATCGCAAGCCTTATTGGAGGCACAGTTGACGGAAACCCTGATGCAAAAGTGAACAAGCTCGCCAAAATTGAAGAAGGCGAATCACAGGCACTCAGTTTCCTCGCCAATCCAAAATATACACAGTATATTTATACGACACTTTCAACCGTAGTAATTGTAAGAAGTGACTTTGAACCAGAGCTGCCAGTTGGATCTACGCTAATCCGCGTTGACGATCCCTATTCTGCCTTTGCGAAACTGCTGGAGATTTATGACAGCATACAGAAAGCGAAAACAGGCATCTCATCATTGGCTTATGTGTCGCCCAGCGCCAAAATCGGTAAATCGGTCTATATAGGAGAATTTGCTTATGTAGGGGATAATGCAGTTGTAGGTGACAATGCCAAAATCTATCCTCAGACTTACATCGGCGATAATGCTGAGATCGGGAGCGAAACCACTATTTACCCCGGGGTAAAAATATATCATAGTTGCACCATTGGCGATGGCTGCATGATCCATGCCGGTGTTATTATCGGGGCCGATGGCTTTGGTTTTGCACCACAAAGCAATAACAACTACAAAAAAGTATCACAAATCGGGAACGTAGTAATTGAAGATAACGTAGAAATTGGCGCAAATACAACGATTGATCGCGCTACACTTGGATCAACCATTATCCGGCGGGGAGTTAAACTCGATAACCTTATCCAGGTCGGGCATAATGTGGAAATCGGAGAAAATACAGTGATTGCCGCTCAATCAGGGATTTCAGGCTCAACCAAACTTGGAAAAAATTGTATGGTTGGTGGTCAGGTAGGCTTGGTTGGCCATATTGTTATTGCCGATGAAGTAAAAATTGGCGCACAGGCCGGTGTTGGAGGCAGTATCACCAAGCAGGGAAGCATAGTGCTTGGAGCCCCGGCCATTGATATCAGCAGGTTCAAACGATCCATCGCTGTTTTTAATAACCTCGATAAATTGGTAAACAGGGTATCGGAGCTTGAAAGAGCACTTAAACAGGCTATGGCAGAACAACAGAAATAATCAGGAACGAGCATCCCCATTTTATATAAAAGAAGATTAATGTCCGACAAACAACGAACTATTAGTGAAGCAGTAAGTGTATCCGGAGCAGGATTGCACTCCGGTAAAGAAGCAACGGTAACATTCAGGCCTGCACCCATAAACCACGGTATAAAATTCTGCCGTGTCGATATTGAAGGCAAACCAATGGTTGATGCCATTGCTGATTATGTAGTTGATACTGCACGCGGTACAACGATTCAGCACCAGGGAGTTCGTCTGGCAACGATTGAACACACCTTGGCTTCAGTAGCCGGTATGAGCATCGATAATATCATTATTGAAGTGGATAGCGAAGAAATGCCTATTATGGATGGCAGCGCCCGTTTCTTTGTAGAGGCGCTGGAGAAAGCAGGCATTATTGAACAGGATGCGGACAGGATTTATTTCGAGATCCGAAGTACAATTTCATATTCTGATCCAAAACGGAAAAGCGAGCTTATCCTCGTCCCCGAAGATACTTTCCGGCTGTCGGTAATGATCGATTTTGAAACCCGTGTGCTGGGTACACAATATGCCTCCATTGCCCATATTGATGATTTCCGTAATGAAATTGCCAACTGCCGGACATTTGTTTTCCTTCATGAACTTGAATTTCTTATAAACAATAACCTGATAAAAGGCGGTGATGTAAGCAATGCCATAGTTTTTGTGGATCGCCTGCTTTCCGATACTGAACTTGATAACTTGGCCAGGCATTTTAACAAGCCACAGATTACCGTGATGAAAGAAGGAATACTCAATAACCTTGAACTTCATCACCATAATGAACCAGCCCGTCATAAATTGCTTGATGTTATTGGCGACCTTGCTTTGATCGGGGTCCCGCTAAAAGGACATATCATAGCAACCCGCCCGGGCCACGAGGTAAATACCAGTTTCGCCAAGCTGATCCGGCAGCATATTAAGGAGGCACAGACCCAGCCGAACATTGATATCCTGAAACCACCGGTGTTTGATATTAACCAGATTAAAAAGATACTGCCCCACCGTCCGCCTTTCCTTTTAGTCGACAGAATCCTTGAGCTAAGCGACAAACATGTTGTCGGGCTGAAAAACGTAACAATGAATGAAGCGTTTTTCGTCGGTCATTTTCCTGACGAACCAGTGATGCCTGGAGTATTGCAGGTTGAGGCTATGGCACAGACAGGAGGCATCTTTGTTCTTTCATCCGTTCCTGATCCTGAAAACTACATCACGTACTTCATGAAAATGGAAGATGTACGCTTCCGGCAGAAAGTAGTGCCCGGCGATACCCTGGTGTTTGTCCTCGAACTGATTTCACCATTCCGAAGAGGAATCTGTCATATGCGCGGAACAGCATACGTAGGGAACAAAGTAGTTACCGAGGCTGAATTAATGGCACAGATTGTTCGAAAGAAAAATATCCCACAAAATACTCCTGAAAAATGAACCAACCACTAGCTTATGTTCACCCACAAGCTCGTATTGCCAAGAATGTAGTTATTGAACCTTTTGTCAACATTGAAAAAAACGTTGAAATCGGCGAAGGCACCTGGATAGGATCAAACGTCACCATTATGGAAGGTGCCCGCATTGGTAAAAACTGCCGCATTTTTCCGGGTGCTGTTATTGCTGCCGTTCCCCAGGATCTAAAATTTGCCGGTGAAGATACCCTGGTGCGCATTGGTGACAATACCACGATCCGGGAATTCGTTACGCTCAACCGCGGAACCAAGGCAAACCTCGAAACTGTTGTCGGAAGCAACTGCCTCATCATGGCGTATGTGCATATAGCTCACGATTGTATCGTTGGCAATAACTGTATCCTGGCTAATGCCGTCACATTGGCAGGTCATATAACGGTCGAAGATTATGCTTTTATAGGGGGTGTTTCAGCTGTACACCAGTTTGTGAATATCGGTCAGCACAGCATGATTTCCGGTGGGTCTTTGGTTCGTAAAGATGTTCCTCCTTATACCAAAGCAGCCCGTGAGCCACTCTCGTATGTAGGAATCAATTCAATCGGGTTGCGCAGGCGTGGGTTTACCTCCGAAAAGATCAACGAAATCCAGGAAATATATCGCTTTATCTACCTGAAAGGTCATAATGTGAGCCAGGCTCTCGAAATGATCGAAGCCACCATGCCGGCAACCGCCGAACGCGACGAGATCATTTCCTTCGTTTCCAGTTCAGCTCGTGGCATTATGCGTGGTTATTCCGCTTCGCGCGATTAATAGACTCACGGGATAATCAGATTCCGTGAACCAAGCCATTGGCCTTGCCATTGGCTTTACCTTGCAAGTTAACTTCAAAACCGACTATGCAGATTGAGCTGGATAAAATAAGCCGGAAATTTAATTACGACTGGATCTTCAGGAATATCGACTATACTTTTGAAAGTAACTGGGCATATGCTATTCTTGGATCCAACGGTTCCGGCAAATCCACGCTCTTACAGATTATCTCCGGGCATCTTCATCCCACTTCAGGAGTAATATCATACAATGTTGAAGGAAAGAAACTTGTCCCTGACGATTTTTTCAGGCTGGTATCCTATAGTGGACCCTACCTGGAGATTATTGAGGAATTCACTCTACAGGAGATGATCCGGTTTCACATGCAGTTTAAACCTTTTCTGAATGGCATCGATGCCGAACAGCTGATGCAGATGACTACCCTGGCTCGTAACAGGAATAAACCCATCAAGTATTTCTCATCCGGCATGAAACAGCGGGTCAAACTGGCGCTTGCCATTCTCAGCCAGACAAAAGTACTGCTTCTTGATGAACCCGCTTCAAACCTCGACAAACAAGGCATCGAATGGTACCGCAACCTGGTAGCCGAATACCGGAACGACCGGATCGTAATCATTTGCTCCAATTCACAGTTACAGGAATATGACTTCTGCGAACACAGGTTAAGTATTGATGACTATAAGAAATAGCACAGCCCCAGCTTATTGCCTTTGATTTTTTACATTTCTACCTTCCCGGATGTCAGATTTTTCCTTAGTTTTGCACGCATTTTCAAAGTTAACAAAACTCCCAAACCCATTTTATGGCTAACACCTCTGATTTCCGCACCGGACTGTGTATTGAATTTAAGAATGAACTTTATAAAGTTGTTGATTTTCAACATGTGAAACCGGGTAAAGGCGCAGCTTACGTGCGCTCAAAACTTAAAAACCTTAAAACCGGGAAAGTAATCGATAATACTTTTGATGCCGGCGAAAAAATCGATATCGCCCGTATTGAACGTCGTCCTTATCAGTTCCTTTATAAGGAAGACAACGGTTATCATTTTATGAATTCCCAGACTTTTGATCAGATATTTATTGAAGAGAACCTGATTGAAGGATTTGAATTCCTGAAAGAAGGAATTACTTGTGAAATAGTATTTCATGCCGACAATGAAACCTTGCTTTCGTGCGAGTTGCCTACTTCCGTGGATCTTGAAGTTACCTATACCGAACCTGGGCTTCGTGGCGATACTGCAACAAATACCTTGAAACCGGCAACCGTCGAAACGGGCGCTATCGTCAGGGTTCCTCTTTTCATTGAAGCAGGAACACGAATCCGGGTTGATACCCGTAACGGGGCTTATATGGAGAGAGTGAAATAAATTCCCTTCCTTTACTTATTTCTTATTTTCACCCTAATGAAATTGAATTCAGCGGTTACATTGCAGGAAATAGCAGCAATTATCAACGCTGAATTTTCCGGTATTCCTGATTTCCCGGTGACCGGGATCAACGAAATTCATATGGTTGAAAAGGGTGATATCACCTTTGTTGATCATCCGAAATACTACTCCAGGGCTATCAATTCAAGCGCATCCACTATCATTATAGATCAGCGGGTTGAATGTCCGGCCGGAAAAGCATTGATTTTCTCAGAAGATCCTTTTGCTGATTATGTAAAGCTGGTTCGTCATTTTGACGGATTTACTCCATCTGCATCCACTATAAGCCCATCTGCTGTCATAGGCAAAGGGACAGTTATTCAACCGGGTTCATTCATTGGGAATCATGTTGTGATCGGCAACGATTGCATAATTCATTCCAATGTTAGCATATACGACCACTGCATACTCGGTAACAATGTGGTTATTCAATCGAACAGTGTAATTGGTGCCGATGCATACTATTTTCAACGGAAACCGGAAGGTTACCGCAAACTTGAATCATGTGGCAGGGTGGTTATCGGCGATAATGTTGAGATTGGTGAAGGA
>JANXXZ010000102.1 GCA_025350385.1 Bacteroidales bacterium | reverse complement strand
TTATACCGAAGACTCAGTTGTTTCCAGTGATTTTATTGGCGACAGTCGCACTTCCATTTTCGATGCGGAAGCTGGTATCATGTTAAACCCAAATTTTGTGAAACTTGTTTCATGGTATGATAATGAATGGGGATACTCCTGTAAAGTGCTTGACCTGATTGCTCATATGTCAACTGTAGCATAAGTCTATAATAGATTCTAAAGTTTCAAAGGGGTTGTCCACTTTATGTAGACAGCCCTTGTTGCTTTTTGGGTTATGACAATCTTAGGAGTCTATTATCTAATTATTGTGATCGCTCCCTTTAGGGCTCGCTTTCGGATGCCATCCAGCGTCAACTCGTAAACATCGCATGAATAGTAGTATACTCCATCGGCGGCTGGTTGATTTGTACCTAAAATCTTACCATCCCATTTTATCTCCGGGTCCTGAGTTTTAAATACCAGTTTACCCCAGCGGTTGAATATCTGAAGATCAATCTTTTCAACAGAACTGTATGGATAAGGGATAAAGAGGTCATTGAAGCCATCTTCATTTGGGGAGAATACATTCGGTAAATGATAACCGCCGCATGTGTCACTGTCAATGCAAACAGTATCGCTCATTATACTGATGTTCCCTGCTGAATCAACTGCTCTTATTCCGTAACATCCAGAAATAGTATATTTTAGATCATGTGTATACGTGGTTGAGGTAGCGCCGTTTAATGAATCCAGTAGGACTAGGTTTTCAGATAAGGGAGTACGATAATAGATGTAATACTTCACAACATCATCCGCACAAGTAAGATTAGGGTTGGTCCACCTGAGGATATTATTTGTGTTTTTGCAATCAGGCTCAACCGTTAATTCAGGAGGACATGGAGGTTGATTGTCAACCGGGATTCCACAGGCTTCCTGTGAAAAGTTGATCAGCGGATCTGTAATGCCGGGAGTGCCATATGAGCCTATGCTTTTAACCTTGTAACAATAGGTATGGCCATTAATTAATGCGGTATCAAAATAATAATCCAGGCTTGTAATGGCAATTGAATCATAAGCAAGGGTGTGTTCATTCTTCTTATACACTACAAACGTGTTGTTTGCCCATGGTACTGTAAAATTGAATTTGATTTTCAGTTTGTTATCTCCTGGTTCAAATGTAATAAATACTGATGAAGCAACCTGCGAAGGTCCAATAAGGAAACGCAGCCCAGGTGTATTATTGTATACATCTACTCTATAACTGACTGGTTGATCGGATGTATTAACAACCTGGTCAATATAGATTGTATCAATTAACAACTGCAGTGAATCAATCAAAATCAGGTTTTTTCCGAGGTAATCATTTGATCTGTAAATTAAATATTTATAGGGTCCCGGCGCCTGTATAGTGTCAATTTCAGTAGGTTTTGACCAGGCCAGATAAACCTTTCCATCTATTTTGCCAGTTTTCTGAATGCTAACATTTGTAATAAGCGGAACATCTTTTTTCAACTTCATACAGACCTCGTCGGAAGCATAACTTTCAGCGCCATCAGGATAAATGGCTACAACAATATAACAATAATCCACACCATGAGCTAAACCAGGCGGCTGGTTGCCGTCAACAAAAAGAGTATCTGTTGCAGATATTTCCTGAATTAATTTGTAACCGGTGTATGAAGGTATCCCCGTTTGGCAATTTCCAGGAATAAAGCCAAAAAATCCATTGCGACGGTAAATTTTGTAGCTAACTGCGTTGCTGCATCGGTTGGGGCTCCAAGTTAGCTTTATTGTGCTGCCAAGTGGAGTGGCTGTAAGGTTTTTCGTTTTTGGCCCTACCACTTTAATATACATACTCTTAATATCAAACAAGTTGACTTCTGCTGAATGGTCAACTGCCTTGAAAAAAACCTGATAAGGATTTCGTTTGATGTGACTACATTTGGTTTCCCAATTAAAGTCGCCAGCAATATAGCCTAGTGAGTCTTTAATAATATTAAACGTAGCCGGAGATTCATTTTCAAGGAAAGGTGAGCCGGTAGCAGTCAAAGTCATTCTATCGAAGTTCGGGTCTGTTGCTGTTGCTCTGAATTTTACTGTGTCTCCGGCTTCAACACAAGTATCAGCAATTGGTTGAATAGACGGGGCCTTGTTCTGACAGGTAACAATCGTAATTTGCATATCGCGGGTAACATAACCTATACGCGTTCCATTCCTCCATTCTTCAATGAGAAATGAAATATTGTATTCCCCCTGTAGCGTAGGGCTATCCCATGTAATATCACCAGTTACAGGGTTTATTGTAAAAGTGCTGCTTGCGTTCGGATCTACCTGGTTCGGGAGAATATACCCTGCTATTGGTTGGCCACCTGCTCCTCTACAAACTGTAAGTTTGTAAGAAAGGCTGTCGCCGTCAGGGTCATAAGCCCCGGGGTTGTGAATAAACGGATGATTTATACAACCCCGGTCAATTGGAGGGAGAAGTAACTGGGGTGAACTATCCGGGCCAACAAATGGATTGATTGTTAGCATTGTTTCGATATATAGCGGAATATCAACCGAACTCGGAATATTTTGAATTCCATAATTTCGGTTTGGGTCTTCAAGTGATATTTTATATGTTGATGGCCCAGGAAAGTTGTGTTGAGAAACGTATAAACACTTTTTAATATCAGGACCAACAATTTCACCGAGATGGTCACAGTACAAACCGGCTGGATTCACACCAGCAGGTCCATTACTCCTAACTATCACTGATGTTGTTCCATCACCCCATGAAATTTCCAGTTCATTACGATCAGCAGGACTTAGAGAATATTCATAAGTAATGATTGTAATTTCATAAGTGAGACCTGAAATATAGCGGAATGTAATTTCCCCTGCCCGCTGGTGCGTGGCTAAAGCAGGTATTGATAATCCTGTATAAACGAAGAATAAAAATAATAGCCTCTTCATCACATCTTTCAAACTCAGAAATAACAAGTAGAAATATTGCTGATCTAAAAATCAAAAGTACAAAAATTACTGTCCAAATACAGGTTGAATTTTGCAGTATTTGAACAATAGAAACAGAATTAATGTTTCAAAAGTTCAAAATGGATAAAATCTGCTGTTTGAAAGATGTTTTATCGTTAGTATCTTTTAAGAACCGCAAGAATAAGTATTTTTGTGTTTATTCAATAATTAAGCAAGTAGTATATGTACCTGGTTGATTCAGAAAAAGAAAACAAAGAAATTGTGAAGCGATACCGGGGATTGCTGAGAGCCTGGAGTGCCAACAAGGGTATTCGGGACAAAAACAAAGTACGTGAAGCTTTTGAAGTTGCCAAAGAAGCGCATAAAACAATGCGCAGACACAGTGGGGAACCTTATATCTATCATCCTCTTGAAGTGGCTAGAATTGTTGCCGGGGAAATAGGACTTGGCGAAACTGCAATTATTTGTGCCCTATTACATGATGTGGTAGAGGATAATGCAGATTATACACTTGATTTTATTCAAAATAATTTTGGTGAAAAAGTAGCTTATATCGTTGATGGTCTTACGAAGATCAAGGATGGTTATGAAAAACCTGAATCCTCGGCCCAGGCTGAAAATATTAAGAAGATGTTGCTGACATTATCTGATGATGTCAGGGTAATATTAATCAAACTTGCTGACCGTTTACATAATATGCGGACTTTGGATTCGATGCCTGATTACAAGCAAAAGAATATCGCAGCTGAAACAATTTATCTTTATTCGCCGCTTGCCCACAGGCTTGGATTATATGCTATTAAAAGCGAATTGGAAGATCTTGCCCTTAAGTATACAGAACCTGAGATATTCAATACTATTTCCCGCAAGATGCAGGAAACGGAATCGGCCAGAAGCAGGTTTATACAGAAATTCATATACCCGATAAAGAGAGAACTGGCAGTTAAAGGAATTAATTTCGAGATTGACAGTAGAGAGAAATCGATCTACTCTATTTATAAAAAAATGCAGGTAAAGGAAATTCCTTTTGAAGAGGTGTTCGATATTTTTGCCGTTCGTATAATTGTTGATTCCCTTCCCGAACTCGAAAAAATAAACTGCTGGCAGGTATATTCCATTGTAACTGATTTTTATAGTCCCAAATTAAATCGTCTCCGCGACTGGATATCCACTCCTAAAGCAAATGGTTACGAATCTCTCCATACAACAGTCATGAGCCATACCGGCCAATGGGTGGAGGTACAGATTCGTACCCGAAGGATGCATGAGATTGCAGAACGAGGGTATGCAGCTCATTGGAAATACAAACAATTAGCAGATAAAGACAAAATGCAGGAATCGGGCCTTGATCAATGGCTCAGCAAGGTTCAGGAGATACTACGCTCTCCCGATTCAAACGCTCTTAACTTCCTTGATGATATTAAACTTACCTTGTTTTCGGATGAAGTATTTGTTTTTACTCCCAAGGGTGAAATAAAATCGTTGCCTGCAAAAAGTACTGTTATTGATTTTGCCTATAACATTCATACTCACTTGGGGAATACTTGTATTGCTGCAAAAGTGAACCGTAAACTAGCTCCGCTTAATTACAGGCTGAAAAGCGGCGATCAGGTTGAAATTATTTCATCAAAAAAAGGTAAACCAAGGGAAGAATGGCTCGAATATGCTGTTACAGCGAGGGCCAAGGCCTTTATTAAAGAGGCTATTAAAGAACAACGAAGGGTAATTGCTGACGATGGTCGCCAGCTGCTCGAATCATATTTCAATGGGTTATCCATAAAATTTAACAGATTAAATATTACCAGATTTCTTGAGTATTACGGATTACAAAACCATTCTGATCTGTTTTATAAAGTAGCTATTGGTGATATAAGCCAGGAGGATGTACGCCAATGTTGCCTTGAGCATAAAGCTTTGATTATAGAGGAGTTCGATCAGATATCCACGAAAGGTGAGGAGCACATAGAACTCATGAAATCGACTGTTGCTTCAAAACTCTACCGTCCCGAAATCATGCCTGATCTTGATAATCTTGAATTCACAATCAGCCATTGTTGCCACGCCCTGCCAGGCGACGATGTAATTGCATATGCACCCATAGCCGGTCCTTTACAGGTGCACCGCACCAACTGCCCCGAAGCAATTGAACTGATGACCCGTTTTGCCAATCGAATGGTTAATGCAAGGTGGAGCAACAAATTCCAGCATACATTCCTTGCAGGGATCAAAGCTACAGGGATTGATAGGAAGAATATGATTTTCGATATTATCCAAGTTATCAGTGAAAAACTTCAGTTTGATATCCGTTCATTTCATATTGAAACATCAGGAGATATTTTTGAAGCTAACATTAGTCTTTTTGTGCATGATACCATTGATATCAGCAAATTGTCGGAGGAACTAAGAAAAATAAACGGCATTTCTACATCAATCAGGATGTACAAATTTGCCAAAAATTTTTAATATAGGATTTGAAATATCACTTTAGGCCATAAAGGGGATTTCTGGCAAGTTGACGAGATTTTGAAGAAAAGGAGCCAGGATTCACTTCTTCAACTATTAGTTTCGAAACGCTTTTCGTTGACTGGTTAATACAGCGAACTTAGCATAGTATTTCATTGTCTGGAGCTCTTTTAAGTCATATGAGCTCTAAAAATTTAGAGAATATTTAAGTATTTTTGGTCTATTTTTATTTATACCAAATTCAGATAAGATTTTTTTATTTACTTTTATCAAAAAATTAGGTTGACATGGCTACAGATACAAAAAAAATGAATTACGAGACCGTACGTAGAATATTTACAGAATACCTCGAAAAACTCGGCCATCGCAAAACACCGGAGCGATTCACTATTCTAAAGGAGATTTATGCTACGGACGGCCATTTTGACATTGAAACTCTGTATATTCAGATGAAAAACAATAAATACAGGGTTAGCCGCGCCACTTTGTATAATACTATTGAACTGCTTCTCAGCTGTAACCTTGTGACCAAGCACCAGTTCCGCAATAATTGCGCACAGTTCGAGAAATCTTACAAATTCAAGCAACACGATCATTTTATCAATCTTGATAACGGACAGGTTCTAGAATTTTGTGATCCGCGTATCCACGAAATTCAAATGGCAGTTGAAAAAGCGCTAGGGGTTAGGATCTCGCATCATTCGCTCACGTTCTACGGATTGCCAGCTAATGGGGAGCTTACTTCTGATATTCAAACGGAACCAGTAAATCTCAGTTAACTCTGTTGTTTTTTCTAATAACGTAAATCTTCAGTTGCAAATAAGGGGAATTTTAAATGAAGCAACAAAAAATTGTGTTTTAAAAGGTTTTATGCGGATACAATTCCTTGGTTACTATTGATTTTTTTGCCAGGTTGGCTAAGGTCATTGATAATTATCAAAATCAACATCCACCTATCTTTTATTCTGATTCGTACTACCTCGATTCCTCATATTCGATAAGGCGGAATTCGTCTTTTTTCGGAATTAGCTCTATCTTTGCCCTGTTCAGAAAGAACTATTTGTTAATTACACATTATTGATTTCGGATGAAGATAGATGTATTATTAGGCCTGCAATGGGGCGATGAAGGAAAAGGTAAAATTGTTGATGTACTCACTCCGCGATACGATATTATTGCGCGATTTCAGGGGGGGCCAAATGCCGGGCATACACTCGAAATAGGCGGCGACCGCCATGTGTTACATACTATCCCGTCAGGAATTTTCCATTCTGATAAAATCAACATTATTGGTAACGGGGTGATTATTGATCCATACATCCTGAGCAGGGAACTGGAAAAACTTCAATCGAAAGGCGCTGATGCCAAGGTGAACCTGAGAATTTCCAAACGTTCGCATCTCATTCTTCCGACTCATCGAATATTGGATGCAGCATATGAGCAGGCTTTAGGAAAAGGTAAAATTGGATCTACACTTAAAGGTATTGGCCCATGCTATACTGATAAAACAGCACGTATTGGTTTACGAATAGGCGATATGCTTGCCATAGATTTCCAAGAGCGATACAATAATTTGAAAGAAAGGCATTTGCGCATTCTGAGCTCTTATAATTTTGATGTCTTTTCATGGAAACTTGATAAAATGTCCTTCGTCGAGTATGAACAACATTGGTTTGATTCGGTGGAAGAGCTTAAAGGCTATGAATTAATTGATAGTGAACTTTACATCAATAAAGCCCTGGCTGAAGGCAAGCGAGTACTTGCTGAGGGTGCTCAGGGTAGCCTGCTGGATGTTGATTTCGGTTCTTACCCATTTGTGACCTCATCGAATACAATAACTGCCGGAGTATGCTCAGGATTGGGAGTGCCTCCTACAGCAATCGGGAAAGTTTTTGGCGTATTTAAAGCCTATTGCACCCGAGTGGGAAGCGGACCTTTCCCAACTGAACTGCTCGATGACACAGGTGATAAATTGCGTATTAACGGCAATGAGTTCGGTTCCACCACAGGTCGCCCGCGCCGCTGTGGTTGGCTTGATCTGCCTGCACTTAAGTATTCCATTATGCTGAATGGCGTTACCGACCTGGTTATGATGAAATCGGATGTAATGAATGATTTTGAGAAGGTGAATATCTGTACTGCTTATGAAGTGGAAGGTAAAGACATTCCGGATTTGACTTTTGAAACCCTGAGCCGTCCAGTTAAACCAATGTATACTACTTTCAAAGGCTGGGAAACAAGTCTTGAAGGACTGGCTAATTTTGGTGTTTTACCTGATCAGCTTGCTGATTATATCCGGTATATTGAAAAAGCAGTTAAACTACCTATCGAAATTCTGTCCGTAGGCCCGGGACGAAAGCAGACTATCATGAGGTAAAAATCAGCACTAATCACCGTAAATAGAGTTCAGTTTTTAATGTTTTTTTTTCTGACAAATGAGAAGGTGATAAGGTTGTATGCAGAAAATATAGTGATGGAAATGACTATTGGAAAAAACAAAAGCCGGCTATAAGCCGACTTTTTATTATAAAGTTCAAGTTATTACAATTTGCGTTTAACTTCGGTTTCTTCATACCCTTCAATGATGTCGCCAACTTTAATATCGTCGAATTTATCGATGTTAAGGCCACATTCGTATCCGGTTGCTACTTCTTTAACATCATCCTTGAATCGTTTGAGTGAGCCAAGTGTTCCTGTGTGAACAACAATTCCGTCGCGTATAACCCGAATCCTGGTATTTCGGCTGATTTTCCCGTCCAGTACCATACATCCGGCAACTGTACCCACCTTGGTAATTTTGAATACATCGCGCACTTCCACGTTACAGGTAATCTTTTCCTCAATTTCAGGGGCAAGCATACCTTCAATAGCAGCTTTGATCTCGTTAATGGCAGTATAAATAATTGAATAAAGGCGGACATCTATTTCTTCACGCTCTGCTAACTTTCGGGCACTTACACTCGGACGAACCTGGAAACCTACTATCACAGCATTTGAGGCCGAAGCCAGCAATACATCGCTTTCGGTGATGGCACCCACTGATTTATGGATCACATTAACCTGAACTTGGGTGGTCGATAACCTGAGTAAAGCATCGGATAATGCTTCCACTGAACCGTCAACATCTCCCTTTACAATAATATTCAGTTCCTTGAAATCGCCGATAGCGATACGGCGACCAATTTCATCGAGTGTAATATGTTTCTGTGTGCGTATTCCTTGTTCGCGTTGCAATTGAAGCCGTTTGCTGGCAATCTGCTTAGCTTCACGTTCATCAGGCATTACGTTGAACTTATCTCCGGCCTGTGGAGCGCCTGTTAAACCAAGTAGCAGCACAGGTGCTGATGGCCCTGCTTCTTTTATAGCAATATTACGCTCATTATACATTGCTTTAACTTTGCCATACAATGAACCTGCAAGTAAGATATCTCCAACTTTCAATGTCCCGTTTTGCACCAGCAACTTTGCAATATAGCCACGTCCTTTATCAAGCGATGATTCGATGACTGTTCCTAACGCCCTTCGTTTAGGATTAGCTTTCAGATCAAGCATTTCGGCTTCAAGTAGTACTTTGTCGAGAAGCAGTTTTATATTGGTTCCTTTTTTAGCAGATATTTCCTGGCTTTGATATTTTCCTCCCCAATCTTCCACCAGAATGTTGAGTTTGGATAGTTCTTCTTTTATTTTTTCTGGATTAGCGCCGTTTTTATCCACCTTGTTAATAGCAAAAACCATAGGAACTCCGGCAGCCTGAGCATGATTAATTGCTTCGATAGTTTGTGGCATAACCGTATCATCGGCAGCTACCACAATAATCACAATATCAGTAACCTGAGCTCCACGGGCACGCATTGCGGTAAACGCTTCGTGACCAGGAGTATCAAGGAAAGTAAGTTTACGGCCATCTTCGAGTTGAACCTCATATGCACCGATGTGTTGGGTAATCCCTCCGGCTTCGCCGGCAATTACGTTGGCATGACGGATATAGTCGAGCAGTGATGTTTTACCATGGTCAACGTGGCCCATTACTGTAACGATCGGAGTACGCGGATGAAGATCTTCTTCCTTGTCAAGTTCTTCTTCATGATCAATTGCTTCCTGAACGTCAATGCTGACAAACTCTACGCTATAGCCGAACTCCTCTGCCAGCAGCGAGATTGTTTCAGCATCAAGACGCTGATTGATAGATACAAAAATACCTACTGACATACAGGTAGCAATGATTTGGGTCACAGGGACATCCATCATGCTGGATAGGTCATTCGCAGTAACAAATTCGGTTACTTTAAGAATTTTCTTTTCTTCGGCAAGCCTGGCCTGGAGATCTTCCATTTGCTGGCTAACAGCCTGGCGTTTTTCGCGACGGTATTTCGATGCTTTTGATTTTCCTGTACCACTCAAACGTTGAAGAGTTTCACGAATCTGTTTCTGGATCTCTTCTTCTGTAAGTTCAACCTTAGGTTCCGGGACACGGGGTTTATTGATATTTCTCCTTGCAGGAGGACGAACCAGTTTGTTTTCTGCTGGCTTAGCGGGGGTTGAGGCCGAAGAGGTTTCGGCTGGTGTTGCCTTTGATTTTATCCGTTTGCGTTTCTTCTTTTTATTTGGTTTGCTGTTTTCCTCGCTGGATGTAGCAACCGGTTTCCGGCTATCAGGACGTGCAGAACTGGGCAGATCGATTTTATTAACCAGTTTGATACCTTCAAGACGGGGGATTTTTGTTGAAATAAAGTTAGGGTCCTCTTTACTGTAGACTCCCGACATAGATATGTTCTCAACCCTGATATCAGGATTGGTAGTAAAATCAGAAACTTCTGCCAGTAACTCAGGTTGAATATGATTTTCTTCTGGTTTAGCTTCAACAACGGGCACAGAAACTGTAATCGGTTCTAAACTAGCCGGAGCTACAATTATTGTATCCTGTGTATGTTTTTCTTTTCCTTTTTCATTTTTAGGCTCAGCTTTGTGTTCAGGTTTTGGCTCAGTTTTTTGTTCCTGCTTTCCGGATTTTTCTTTTCTATCCTTCGACTTTGGTTTGTGTTCCACAGCCGTAAGGTCAATTTTCCCTATTACTTTAACTCCGGCTAATTGATTTTCAGATATTTCAGATTCTTTTTCAATTTGAACTGCCTTATCTTCAACAGGCTGAGTCGCTTTTTCAAGAGTTCTTTCTTTTACTGTTGCTTCGGTTACTTTTCCCTCAATTACCGGAACAGAGACAGAAGCAGGTTCTGAGATAACAACCGGCACAGGAGTAACCTGAACAGGAGTAATATCCGACACAACTTCAGCAACAGGTTTGGCAGCTATAATTGGTGTAACCGGTATTTCAAACTCTGCCTTTTTAGCCGGTTCAGCTGGTTTTTCAACTTTAGCTTTATTCTGATAATCGACGGAAGATTTGATAATCAGTTCTACATTGTCGCGTTCCTCTTTTTCCTCTGCTGCAATTGATTTGCGGTTGCCGGTGGTAACAACGGGATGCTGTGTATACTCCAATTCGATCTTCTTGGAGATCTCCTTGGCAGCCTTATCAGGCTGATATTCCTTGATTAGGAGAGTATACATTTCGGGAGTCAACTTGGTATTCGGGTTGCTATCGATCTTATGCCCCCTTTTATGGAGGAAGTCGATGATCGTTTGAACACCAACATTAAACTCTGTTGCGGCTTTACTAAGCCTTACATTTATTGTACCTTCTGACATGCTTTTATCTAGGTTGCGCCTAAAGCTCGGAATTAGTGTGCAAAAGTAAGATATTATTTTCAATCTTTGAGAAAATAGGGTTTTTGGTGCTTGTGTGGCGAGTAAGCGATAAAAAGCACGAAGAACAGACTTGCTGTCAAGCCAAACATCCGTGTGATATGTCTTATTCGAACTCAGCCCTGAGTATTTTCATAACTTCTTTAATGGTTTCTTCCTCTAACTGGCTCCGCCGGACCAATTCATCAACGCTCAGTTCAAGTACGCTTTTGGCTGTATCGCAACCAATAGTTTTCAACTCGTCAATGATCCACTGGTCAATTTCATCACTGAATTCCTGAAGGTCGACATCTTCAAAGTCAAATTCAGTATCGCGGTAAACATCAATCTCATACCCCGTTAGTTTCCCGGCTAATTTGATGTTATGGCCGCCTTTCCCAATAGCTAACGATACCTGGTCAGGCTTCATGTAGACTTCAGCCCGCTTGGTTTCTTCGTCAATATTGATTGATGAAATTTTAGCCGGGCTCAGCGCTCGCTGAATGTATAATTGTGAGTTAGTGGTATAATTAATCACATCAATGTTCTCATTTTTCAATTCACGAACAATGCCGTGAATACGTGATCCTTTCATACCCACGCAGGCTCCAACGGGGTCTATACGATCATCATATGACTCAACGGCTATTTTAGCTCTTTCACCAGGAACACGTACAATATTTTTAATTGTGATGAGTCCATCATAAACTTCCGGAACTTCGGCTTCAAGCAATCGCTCCAGGAAGAGGGGAGAAGTTCGCGAAAGGATGATTGCAGGAGAGTTTTTCTTCATTTCAACCCTGGCAACCACTGCTTTTATTGAATCGCCCTTGCGGTAAAAATCGCCCGGAATCTGTTCAGCGCGTGGCAGGGTTAATTCGAGGTATTCGTCATCCAATACCAGTATTTCATTTTTCCAAACCTGGTATACTTCGCCTGATATCACTTCGCCGATTTTGTCTTTATATTTACGGAATATATTGTCCTTCTCGTACTCCTGCACTTTTGAGATCAGGTTCTGGCGGATGGCAAGAATTTCACGTCTTCCGAAGTCCATCATTCGAATGGCTTCAACTACCTGTTCCCCAACTTCAAAGTCGGGTTCAATTTTAATAGCTTCAGAATAGGCAATCTGAAGGTTTTCGTCTTCAACGGCTTCATCCTCTACTATCTCACGGTTTCGCCATATCTCCAGATCGCCTTTATCAACGTTCACGATAATATCAATATTCTCGTCGGTTCCGTATTTCTTGATCAGCAAATGCCGGAATACATCCTCAAGGATACGCATGAGGGTTTCACGTTCGATGTTCTTGAATTCCTTGAATTCAGTGAAGGTTTCAACCAGGTTGATGTGTTCCATTTCACCCATGGCAGTATAGTTTTAAACAGTTAAAATTTGATGATTTCTTTTGTTTCCTTTATTTCAGTAAAGCTAAACGAATGTTTGATTTCGATTATAGCTTTTTTTTCTTTAGTTTTTTCAATTACTTCAATTCCCTTTTCATCTGCAAATATAAGTGCTCCTTCAACTTTCCGGCCATCATTGAGGGTTACCGAAATTTCGCGCCCGATGTTCTTAATATACTGCCTCAGCAGTTTATAGGGATGGTCAAGTCCTGCTGATGAAACGTTCAGTTCAAAGTCTTCCGCATCGCGGTCGAGTTGCGATTCAATAAACTTGCTAAGCCCGATACAGTGTTCAATAAGCACTGAAGTATCGCTGTCAAGAAACACCAGGATCCGGTTACCGGGCTTAATGGTCAAATCAACCAGGAACAGGTCAGTCCCCGCCAGGTTTTCATCGATATACTGCCTTATAATCTTGTCACTGATCATCGGTAGATAACTTGTTTACAGTATTCGTTTTTGGCAATACTATGTAATAAAAGAGGGGACACCAGTCCCCTCAGTTTATAGGTACGCAGCCTGATAAGCAATAGGTTACGTGTAGCCGAGTAATGATTCTAACCAGGATTTTCTGCTTTTTATGTTGGAGATTGCCTGAACTCCTCAGGCATATAAAAGCAAATCATGGGTCAAAACATTTTTGGTTGTCCGACCAGGATTCGAACCTAGACCAAGGGCACCAAAAACCCTTGTGCTGCCGTTACACCATCGGACAATCAATATTCCTTTCGAAAAGGAGTGCAAAAGTAATCATTTTTTCAGAATCGGAAAACTATTGCACTAAAAATGATGGAATCAATAGCATTTCCTCGTTTTAGCTTAGCATCAGAAACAAACCAATTATAAAAGTATTATCCACTAAACCTGATGATGTAGCAAAAAAGTTCTATTATTCATGATACTGGAAACGCAATATTTCTTAACATTTCCTAAAATATGGCAGATTAAGCTCTATTTATATAAATTTGGTTAATTTCGTCCCTTAATTCAGCATTTTCATCTTCAAAAAATTTTATTCATGGAAAAATTCAGGAAACTGAATAACGTGTTTGGATGGGGGACATTCGGCATTGCTGCCTTTGTTTACCTGTCAACCATTGAGCCTACTGCCAGCTGGTGGGATTGTGGTGAGTATATTTCGACTGCTTATAAACTCCAGGTAGGACATCCACCCGGAGCTCCCCTGTTCCAGTTAATCGGAAGGTTTTTCTCTTTGTTTGCCTTTGGCGACCTGAGTAAAGTAGCAATGATGGTGAATATAATGTCAGCATTATGCAGTGCCTTTACCATTCTCTTCCTTTTTTGGACCATAACGATGTTAGGCCTGAAATTCGTAAAAGAAAGTGAAATTTCTACAGGCGCTACTTTTGCCATCCTGGGAAGCGGACTTGTCGGAGCATTAGCTTATACATTCACCGATTCATTCTGGTTTTCAGCCGTAGAAGGTGAGGTATACGCGATGTCATCCTTTTTCACAGCGATTGTTTTCTGGTGTATCCTGAAATGGGAACGCGTTCATGACCAGCCCCACTCTGTAAAATGGATTATCATGATCGCTTATCTTATTGGTCTTTCCATCGGGGTTCATTTGCTTAACCTGCTGACTATCCCTGCTATCGGACTGATCATCTACTACAGAAAATTCCAGCCAACAGTGAAAGGTTTTATTGTAACCATGGGACTGTCTTTTATTGTCCTTTCGTTGATTATGTTTGGAATTATCCCTTATACGGTTGATTTAGCGGGAAAATTTGAAATATTCTTTGTGAATGGACTTGGCTTTCCATTTAATTTGGGAACAATCATTTATTTTATCCTGTTGGTATCAGTGATTGTCTGGTGCATCCGGTTTACACATCGTGAAAGTCATACTAAAGGTGAGTATATACTGGGAGGAGGAATGCTACTGGTTCTTTCGGTATTTTCCTGGATGACTTTCCTTGGATTTCTTGCGGTAGCTGGAGCTTACCTGTGGTATAAGAATGGCAGTGCAACAGCTCATTACCGTAACCAACTCCGATCACTGGCTGAAACCATTACCTTTAGCTTTGCTTTCATTCTGATAGGGTATTCTTCATTTGCTATGCTTGTTATTCGGGCTAATGCAAATACACCGATAAACGAAAATGATCCGAGTGACGCTGTCAGTTTGCTCTCGTTTCTGAACCGTGAACAGTATGGCACGTGGCCGATTGTTTATGGTCAATACTACAATGCTCCCCTTGATCAGCAAAAACCTTACACTGACGGCAATCCAATTTATATTAAGGATACTAAAAAGCATAAATATGTAATTACGGACGATCGTAAGAACTCTATCCCTAATTATGATAAGCGCTTCTGTACTATATTCCCCCGAATGTGGAGCAGTTCAGATGAATCAGGGCGGAACCATATCTCGGCTTATAAAAGTTGGGGAAAAGTAAAAGGGGTGCCAATTGATGTGACAAATGACGAAGGCAAAACTGAAACTTTGTATAAACCTACCTTTTTCGAAAACCTGAGGTATTTCTTTTCTTACCAGGTTGGGCATATGTATATGCGTTACTTTATGTGGAATTTCGCGGGTAGGCAGAATGATATCCAAGGTCATGGGGGGATTCGTTATGGAAACTGGATAAGCGGAATTCCGGCACTTGACAATTTTAGACTTGGTGACCAGTCCAAACTACCGGAAAGTATGAGTAATGCTGCCCGTAATAAGTTTTATCTGTTCCCTCTGATTCTTGGCCTTATAGGTTTATATTTTCAATTCAAGAAAAACCTTCAGGGAGGTATTGTTGTCCTGCTCTTATTCTTTATGACCGGGATAGCCATCATCATGGATCTCAACATAACACCTTACCAGCCCAGAGAACGGGATTATGCCTTTGCCGGGTCTTTTTATGCGTACGCTATATGGATTGGTTTTGGAGTAATGGCTATCTGGGATGGATTGCGTAAATGGAACGAAAAGGCAGTTGCTGTTGGAATAACAGGCGTTTGCTTACTGCTTGTGCCGGGAATCATGGCCAAGGAAGGCTGGGACGATCATTCAAGGGCCCATAAATATGCAACCCGCGACTTCGCTGTTAACTATTTAGAATCGTGTGCTCCTAACGCCATTCTCATAACCAATGGTGATAATGATACCTTCCCTCTTTGGTATGCCCAGGAAGTGGAAGGCATCCGTACGGACGTGAGGGTAGTAAACTTCATGCTTTCATCAGGCGATTGGTATGTCCATCAGCTTATGCGCAAAATCTATACTTCCGACCCTTTGCCCTTTACCCTTCGCAGCGATCAATATGATAAAGGGGTTAATGAAGCAGTAGCTTATACCCAGCAACTGACTGAAAGGATCGAACTTAAGGATCTGATCAGGTTCATTGCAAGCGATGATCCTGCCTCTAAATACCAGGTAAGCGCTACGAAAAGTATCCCCATTTTCCCTTCAAAGAAAGTTAAGATTACTATTGATTCGGCTGCCATGGTAAAAAGCGGAATTATCCCTAAATATCTTATTGATAGGGTAGTAGGATCAGTTGAATGGGATATTAAGTCAAACTGGCTATATAAGAACGATCTGATGTTGCTTGATTTCCTTGCTACTAATCAGTTCAAACGGCCCATTTATTTCGCCAGCCCTCAAAGCCTCAGCAATTCAGTGGATGTTTCCAAATATTGTTATCTTGATGGGTTTGTATACCGTTTCCTGCCTGTAAAACCTGATGAAAAAGATTATATCCAGGGTATGGGAAGTGTAAACTCCGACGCATCCTACGATATCCTCATGAATAAATGCAAATGGGGAAATCTTGCGGATCCCAGGGTTTACGTTGACCCCGAAAGCTACCGGAATACCATGATCCCCAAACAGGATTTTTCAAGACTTGGCCGTAAACTGGCACTTGAAGGGAAGTATGATTCAGCGGTAAGAGTACGTGACCGGGTTCAGGAAATATTCCCTGACCGCAAAATTCATTTCGATATTTATATGTACCAGTTTGTAGAAGTGTATTACATGTCGCATGCCTATGATAAAGGCAATAAACTGGCGAACAGGCTTATGGATCTTTATGAGCAAAATGTCAATTATATCTCTACACTCAGTCCTGAATTCAGGGGAAATTACGAAGAGGATTTGAACCAGGCATTCAGTTTATTCAATATCATGAAGCAAATAGCCGAGCAATACCATCAAACAGTTATTACTGAGAGGGCTGACAAATTTATGAAAGCAAAGATGGGTAGTTAGCTATTATATTGTTAAAGCCGGACAACGGTGATATTGTTTAAAGACAGAAAAAGGGGCTCATAGCCTCTTTTTCTGTTTATATTGATTTGCTAAATTCAGGTGCTAAGTAGGTTGTTCCGGTTTGACCTTCCGGAAAATAATGAATAGGCCCGCGATTACAAATGGAATAGAGAGCAGTTGTCCCATATTTAATGTCATAGAGTTCTCAAAATTAACCTGGGGCTCTTTCAAAAATTCAAGCAGAAACCTTGCCGAGAAGAGCACAACCAGGAATATACCAAAGATAAACCCTTCACGTGGTTTGCCATCTTTATGATAATAATACCAAAGCAGGTAGGCAAATAGAGCAAGGTATGAGAGCGCTTCATAAATCTGCGTAGGATGGCGCGGAAGTGTTTCGCCGGCCCTGATAAATACAAACCCCCAGGGCAGATCGGTTAGTTTGCCATAAATTTCACTGTTCATCAGGTTTCCAATTCGGATGAAGAAACCGGATAAGGCTACAACAATAACGATCCTGTCGAGTGTCCAGAAATAGGTGCGTTTACTGGATCGCGCAAAGAAATAAAGAGCTGCCAGGATACCAATAGCAGCGCCATGGCTGGCCAATCCCCCCTGCCATATTTTTAAAATATCGAGTGGATGGGCCAGGTAGCTTGCCGGTTCATAAAACAATACGTGTCCGAGCCGGGCTCCGACAACCGTAGCTATGAGCATGTACATGCTCAATTTGTCAAGTAAGGCTTCCGGTAGATTTTCCTTGCGGAAAAAACGCAGCATGATCACATACCCTACGGCAAACGACATGGCAAAAAGAACCCCATACCAGCGTACATTGATGGGGCCGACAGAGAAAATTAAAGGACTAACATCCCAGGTAATAAAGCAGGAGATCATATTCAAAATCTGTTTAAAATTGTCGTTTTATGCATCAAAGTAGCATTTTGCTAAAGATGAGAGGGGACAGGGCGAAGGGAGAAAAGGTGAAAACCAGGACTGGCCAAGTCTTCGGTCTCCAGTTGTTGATCTTTCAATTTCGTATTTTGATAATAGCCTTGTATTTTTTTGCTGATTTTGAAAGTTAACGAACATAGGGACTTGATTAGTTTGGGGGCAAAAATAATCAGAAATTCAGCGCTATGCCTTATTTATTCGTTATCATTTCAATACGTGTTCCCAGTAAGCCTGCATCAGGTATAGGAACGAAACCTTTCACCGACATGGCGGCTGGAATATCGCGCGAAAGATCAAGGTCATTTTGTGATACATACCATGCTGATCCATTCTGCTTATGAATATGGGCAAGATATTCCTGTTCCGTTTGACCGGGAGTGGGAATGAAAAGCGCTTTCCCGCCAATAGCAGCTAAATCCATTATCGTTGTATACCCGGAACGGCAAATAACCAGTTCGGAATTCCTGATGAATTCTTCCATTTCAGTTGTGGTGGCATGCACCATGATTGTTATCCGGCCTGATTGCACTTTACTTTGAACAGCTTCGGGTTTTCCGCAAATCACAACTGCTTTAAAAGTCAAGTTCTTCAGTTGAGCCAGAATCTTATCTTCAAGAATGTTTCGTTGCGGTTCCGGTCCGGATAATATAACCAGGATTTCATTTTTTTCAGTTGCTTTAACTGAAACCTCATGTATGAATCGGGACAAAGGGCCTACATAAAAGCTACTGTTATCAATTCGCCTGGAATGTGATAACTTACCACTGAGGTTTTCTGGTCCCGGGAAATCAGGAATCCAGCATTCATTGAACCGGCCCATCATTACCCTATTAATCAAAAACAGAAATGGTTCTAAAAATCGGATAGAAGGAGGTGCCTGAATATTTAACTGGTGGATAATCAGTATGCTTTTCACATTTTTGTTCCATAAACCATATCGGTTATCGGATATCACGACATCAATACGCAATTGAAGGATAAGCTTCTTCAGTTCAGAATGTTCAACAAATAAATTTTTAATAAATAAAGGAATCAATCCCACCATTTTCAATGTCATGGTTCCGTTAGCTGAATATTCAGGTGAAAACCCCGGGAATTCAACAGCAACCAGGTTGGGAAATTCCAGTTTTAACAATGCCAGGGATCTTCCGGAAGCGGCAATCGTAACTTCATGTCCTTTTGAAATGAGGCGCTGAATTACCGGTATACAGCGTGAGGCATGTCCAAGACCCCAATCGAGCGGACAAACCAATACCTGCAGTTTAGATGGATCCGTCATAGGGCGTTTTCAACAAAAATAGAGATAAAGAGTTCAGCATCATTTCAAAATCATAATAAATACTATAGAAGCGGGATGAAAACAAAAAAATCGTACGTTTGAATCACCTATGGATGAGTTGATCTATAAAGTAGCACTTACGCTTATTCCCGGGGTGGGAAATGTGAACGGCAAGAACCTCGTAGCTTATTGCGGAGGAGTGCAGGCTGTATTCCTTGAGAAGAAACATTCACTCCTGAAAATACCTGGAATCGGAGAGCAGACAGTTTCTGCCATCATGAATCACAAGGTATATGAGCGTGCCGAAAAGGAAGTTGGCTTTATTGAAAAGTATACTATTCAACCACTTTTTTTCCTCGACAACGCTTACCCGACACGGTTAAAGCATTGCAATGACGGACCTTTGCTGCTCTATTACAAAGGGAATGCGGATCTTAACAACCTGAAGGTAGTTTCGCTTGTGGGAACCCGCAAAGCCACTGAATACGGACGCGATATGTGCAGGCGTATTATTGAGGGATTGAATGACCTGGGAGTTTTGATTGTGAGCGGTCTTGCATATGGTATTGATACCTGGTCGCATAAGGCTGCACTTGATAATAAACTGGAAACAGTAGCAGTACTTGGGCATGGTTTGGACCGGATTTATCCATATGCAAACAGGTCGCTGGCTGAGAAGATGATCCTCAATGGGGGGTTAATCACCGAATTTCCAAGCCTTACAAAACCTGATCGTGAGAATTTCCCGATGCGAAACCGGATTATTGCAGGAATGTCGGATGCTGTAATTGTGATAGAGGCAGGGGCACAAGGTGGGGCGCTGATAACTGCCGACCTTGCTAACTCTTACAATCGTGATGTGTTTGCAGTGCCGGGCAGGATTGGTGATCCCCATTCCGAAGGTTGCAATAACCTGATCAAAACGAACAGGGCTGCCCTTGTTCAATCCGCAGCAGATATCAAGTATATTTTAAACTGGGATCGGCCGTTAGTCTCCCGAAAGACTGCTCAACGGCAATTATTTATTCAGCTTGCACCAGATGAAGAAATGATTGTTGATATTTTGAGGAATGATGGAGAGCAGGAAATTGATTCCCTGATGTTTAAATCAGGACTGCTGCCTTCAAAAGCAGCATCGGCACTATTGAATCTTGAATTTGAAGGAATTATCAGGTGCCTGCCAGGTAAGGTTTATCGCCTCCTATAATCCTACTTACCTGATAAATAAGTACTTTTACCGATTAATGGGTATATGGAAAATATAACTGTAGAGAATTACGACCTGGAAGAAGTTACCTCGAGAGGTATTATCTATTGGCCTGTATGGGAAAAAGAGGTTTCGCGTTTTGCAACCACTTATGAAAAAACAGAAGAGTGTTTTTTCATTGAGGGGGAAGTGATCATCGAAACCGGCGGTGGCTCAGTAAAAATCAAACCGGGAGATTTTGTGACTTTTTCGAAAGGCTTGAAATGCGTATGGGATATCCGGAAGAAGGTGAAGAAACATTATAGTTTCCTGGACTACCCCGAGTAATGGTGAAAAATGAAAGTCGGCAATATTTTGACGGGAGAATTGAATTTATGAAATGGCAAGAGAATATTGATAATAGAAGAATCTGATATTTTGAAAGGAATTGTAATAAAATCAACCGGCAGTTGGAGCACGGTAATGTCAGAAGATGGACGTGTGGTAGAATGCAGGCTGAAGGGGCAGTTTCGTATTCATGGAATACGGACAACAAATCCTGTTGCGGTTGGTGATCGCGTGGAGTTTGAGTATCCGCTTGAAAATGAGCATGCAATCATTCATAAAATCAATGAACGGACTAATTATATTATCCGTAAATCGATTAACCTGTCTAAGGCGGCGCATATCATAGCATCGAACATTGACAGGCTGTTTATCGTTGCCAGTATTGAACAGCCGCGCACCTCTGCGGGGTTTATTGACCGGGTGCTGTTAACAGCAGAAGCCTACCACATCCCGGCAGCAATTGTTTTCAATAAAACCGATATTTATAACGAAGAATCCAGGAAGCGTTACCTCGAACTGATGGATTTATATGACGGGCTGGGATACGGCACTTTTGCTGTATCTGCATTAACTGGTGCCGGAATTCCTGAACTGAAAGATTTTATGCGGGATAAAGTAAACCTATTTACCGGACATTCAGGTGTAGGGAAATCAGCACTGATCAATGCGATTGAACCATCAATGAGTATTAAAACCGGTGAAATTTCCGATTATCATAATAAAGGAATGCATACAACCACCTTTGCCGAAATGCATGCGTTGTCCTTTGGTGGTTTTATTATAGATACCCCAGGGATCAAAGAATTTGGGCTGGTTTATTTTGAAAGCCGAGAAATAGCGGAACGTTATCCTGAATTCCGGGCATTGCTTCATCTTTGTCATTATGCCAATTGTACGCATATTCATGAACCGGGTTGTGCTGTAAAAGATGCACTGGAGCAGGGAAAAATAAACCACGGCAGATATGCTAATTACCTGAGCATTCTGAACGACGAGAACCTGGATGCAACTGAGTATTGATTTTATGGGAACTTAATAGAATCAGGGTGACAATAATTAGTTGCTGGAAAATACAATCAATGTCACATTTTCTTTCTTAACCAATAGTACCATTGCTGTAGGTAGTACCAAGTTATTTTATTCTTTATGCGCGCTGTTATTCAACGAGTTTCAAAATGTAGTCTGAGTATCAGGAATGTTGAGTATAGCAATATTGGTAAGGGATTACTTGTCCTGCTGGGAATTGAAGAATCTGATACTGCCGGAGATGTGGACTGGTTGTGTGGCAAGATTTCCCGCCTTCGGGTGTTTGATGATGTTAAAGGTGTTATGAATTTGTCAGTTCTGGATATTTCCGGAGAAATTATGATCGTGAGCCAGTTTACTTTATATGCCAGTACCTGCAAAGGGAACCGGCCTTCTTATATACGATCTGCCCGACCCGAAACTGCCATTCCTCTCTATGAGGCTTTTATAGCAAAAATAGAATCAGACCTTGGTAAAAAGGCAGGTACCGGAATTTTTGGGGCCCACATGGAAATTAACCTGGTTAACGACGGACCGGTCACTATTCTGATGGATTCAAAGAATAGAGAATAAAGTGACAAAATCCTATGTTTTCTGAGATTATATAATTATTGAAGATTTGTATCTTAGGAAATCAATGAATGACAGGTGTCCTATAACTGATAACCGTTAACTGAAAACGAAATACTCCATCTTCAGCACCTCCTTCTTCTATACGACCCTATACAGATCAGAATGAAACAGTAATCCCCGCACTTGGCATCAGCGGTAATTGGTAGACTTTTTCATTGCTAATGCGGTCAACATAAAATATGTTTTGCTGGTCATAGGCATTGGTCACCGTAATGTTAGCTTCAAGCACTGAGTTTTCGGATAACTGGAATTTACGGGTTATGCCAAGATCAAGTCGATGATAGAGAGGTAGCCGGCCTTTGTTGTAATCGCCATACAAAATTCCCAGTTTACCGTTTTGTGTGGTAATATCACTGAAAATTCCTTTTGGAAACGTAAGTTTCTCATAATACCCCTGTGTTTGAGTAAACGGGAATCCTGACCCAAAATTCCATCGCGCGTTCACTTCCCAGCTTTTTTTCTTTCCGAATTGATAGGAACTCACCACATTCACATTATGGCGGCGGTCGTAATGAGGAGCGTAGTGTTCCACACCATCAAAACGAGTGACGAAAGCCAGCGAATAAACAGCCCAGATGTAGAGGTTTTTCCTGTCATATTTGATAGAAAAATCAAATCCCCCGGCATCGCCTGTTTCAACAATAAAATCTTTGCGTAGTGATTCGGGTTTATAACTTGGCGATGAAGGATCATTATACGGAGCAACATCGTCAAAAATCTTATTGCGGTTAATACTGGTTAATTGTGAAAAGTACTTGTAATACAACTCAAAGTTGAGACTAATGCTTTTCGAAGGTTCGTACTCTGTGCCTAATATAATATGCTGGGCTTTCTGCAGTTTGTCTTTAAGTTTTTTACCGTTAAATGATTCGGGTATATTTTCGGAGCCTGAAAGGAAACCGTAGAACAAATTTACTACATCCCTGTCGCTGTTGGCGGCAACAAGGTTTTGGGAATAAAATCCACCAGCCATTTTGAGCCGGAGATGATTGTTTATAAGATACTTCATCGCTAAACGTGGTTCCAATGATGCCGATGAAAGGGAAGCATAATACTGCACCCTTAGGCCAGGTTCAAATATGAATTTATTCCGGTTCATTTTATAGTTGACAAACCCGGCAATTTCTGAAGTGTTTTCGGTTTGTTCAATTTTCCGGTTTACTGTATTGGTATAATCGAACGAAGTCGTAAAACCTAAAAGTTCCATTCCGTATTTTAGCTGATCCTTATCAATAAAATAGGTAAAATTCATCCCTGCATTAAAGCCGCTTATCAGGCTGGATCTTGCGGGTGTATTATCCTCTGTGAGATTAATCAGATAGGAGGAATAAGCCATATTCCCTTCCAATAGTACCGGGCTGCTTCCTGGTATTACCACAAAATTGATCCCTGCGCCTTTAGCGTCCCAGCCAAAATCGGAGATGGCCTTATATTTTACCTTATCGGTAAAGTTAAAACCGAATACATTTAATTTACTCCCATTAGAAGCATTCATAGATACCTTCCCATAAAGGTCAGTAAAGTTGAAAGGCAAGCCGTTCGGATCAATATATGAATATAACTTTTTTGAACTCTGTTCAAGGTAAGAGTTTTTGAAAGAAAGGATAAACGAAGAACTTCCGCCTTTCTCATTTTTCAATTTGGTAATGGGTCCTTCAAGAAGCAACTTTGCTCCAAAGGAACTGGCGCCAGCTTTACCGGAAACCCTTTTCTTGTTGCCATCGCGGGTGGTCAGATCCATAACTGACGAAATGCGACCGCCATAAGCAGCCCCGAATCCTCCGGTGTAGATATCAGCTGTGCGGAGGATGTCCGTCTCAAACACTGAAAATAATCCTATAGAATGGAAAGGATTATAGATAACCATCCCGTCGAGCATCACTTTATTTTGAATTGGTGCTCCACCTCTAATATAGAGCTGCCCACCTTGGTCACCGGTAAAAATAACGCCGGGTAATACCTGGAGGTATTGGGCAAGATCTGCCTGCCCTCCAACGGAAGGTATCTGTTTTATTTGTTTCGGGGTAATTTTTATGACTGAAGTGCGGGTATTACTCTTCATTTCCTGGTATTCCCCTGAAATACTGACACCTTCAAGTGAATATGCAGCCTTTACGAGAAAAAGTTTCCTTGTTATTACAGAATTTGTCTTTATCGATATTTGTTCTTTGAGTGTATCATAGCCAAGATAGGTCACTAATAAGGTATAGTTGCCATCAGGAATCCGTGTGATTGTAAAGTATCCGTTTATATCGGTAGCTGCTCCGTAAGTTGTTTTTAAAAGATAAACACTCGTATAAATGGCTGGTTCCCCCGTTTCTTTGTCGTAGACAAATCCACGGATGGTCCCGTTTTGAGCATGAGCTCCTGTAAAAAAAATCAGAAGAGTGAGTGTCGCAAGTATAATAGCCTTTTTAAAGAGAAGCATAGTATAGATGATTGAAAGAAATTATAGAATGCAAAGATAAAAAAAAGGGGTTCAGTCTCTTTTCATATTTGTTGTTCAATTCATATTCAAAAAGCAGGATAAATTTACTTTCACTTCGAATCAATATACTTACTATTGAACGGCTAAGCATCTTATCCGTCTGATTTGTAATCAATTTCTTAAAAGAAAACCGGTCCTGAATTCAACCTGGGAACCTGTTATTTGCCGTTTCATTTTTAACCATACAATGCTCATTTTCCATAGAAAGCTTGTAACGGTTATGAGCCAGGAGATTATAGAAATAATCACGGGCAGATCGTGGAATCAATGATAAAACGATTGCACCATTCCATGGCAATCCCAGGTGACGAGCGATTGCTATTGCTGCAGACGATTGCTTATAAATCTTGTCATTCAAAAGAAAATACAGTGTGTTAATATTATTTTTTTCTTTAGCAAAACTTCTTAACAGATATTTTCCCCGGGTTGAATGATTGGAAGTGAAGATAAGGTTTTTTTGCTTATCATACCTGATTAGGAATTGGACGACCCGGTTACACAGGTTACACTGACCGTCGAAAATAACTATTGCTGAGTGGTTTCGGACCATATTGTTGCCCCAGGACAAAGGAGTTCTTCCCATGAAATCATGTTTTGATCAGGTATTTCAACAAGTCGGTCACTGCGATTGTTCATGGTATTGGCGGGTTTGATGTGATAAATAATATTTCTGAAAATCAATGCAAGAATATATATAGATTTTTGAATGTTTTTGTATTTTTACTGTGAAAATCTTTTGAAATAGATCACATAAACTGGAGCATGGAAAAAGGACGGATTAAATTTGAAAATGGGAAACTACTGGTACCTGATTGCCCTGTTATACCCTTTATTGAAGGCGATGGTACAGGTCCCGATATATGGAACGCGTCAGTAAGAGTTTTTGACGCAGCCGTTGAAAAAACGTACCATGGAAAGCGGAAAATTACCTGGAAGGAAGTGCTTGCCGGTGAAAAAGCATTCAATGCAACCGGGAAATGGTTGCCTGACGAAACGCTGGGAGCTTTTAAGGAATTTATTGTAGGAATCAAAGGCCCTCTTACAACTCCTGTGGGTGGGGGTATCCGTTCACTTAATGTTGCATTGCGACAGATTCTTGATTTATATGTTTGTCTGCGGCCGGTTCGTTGGTTTAGTGGTGTACCGAGCCCGGTGAAGCATCCTGAAAGGGTCGATATGCATATTTTTCGTGAAAACACCGAAGATATTTATGCCGGAATCGAATTTATGTTCGGAACACAGGAAGCTGAAAAGATTAAAAACTTCCTGATAAATGAAATGGGTGTTACTAATATCCGCTTTCCGGAAACGTCATCCATCGGTATTAAACCTGTTTCGCTTGAAGGTACTGAACGCCTGGTAAGGGCTGCCATTCTTTTTGCGCTAAATAAAAAACTTCCTTCACTTACCTTGGTTCATAAAGGTAATATTATGAAGTTTACAGAGGGCGCATTTAAAAAATGGGGTTACGAACTTGCCGAACGTGAATTTGGCAGCGAAACTTTTACCTGGACACAGTACGATCGTATCCTTACTGCAAAGGGGAAAGATACTGCTGATAGTGCGCTGCAGGATGCAATAAAGCAAGGTAAGTTGATTGTGAAGGATGTAATTGCCGATGCATTCCTCCAGCAGATCCTGATACGTCCTGAAGAATATTCAGTCATTGCAACACTCAATCTGAACGGTGACTATATCTCGGATGCACTTGCAGCAATGGTAGGCGGCATTGGTATTGCCCCGGGCGCCAATATTAATTATAATAACGGTTATGCTATTTTTGAAGCGACCCATGGTACAGCGCCCAAATATGCAGGGCTTGATATGGTTAATCCTGGTTCATTGATACTTTCAGGTGCACTTATGTTTGAATATATCGGATGGCCGGAAGTTTCTGACCTCATTCATGCTTCACTAGAGAAAACCATCGCTGGTAAAACAGTGACTTATGATTTTCACCGTCAGATGGAGGGCGCAACCAAACTTAAAACTTCAGAATTCGCAACTGCGATGATCCGTAATATGTAAGTGGTTCAATAGCTGCATTGCTCTCAATATTTTATTGATCCAGCATGGTATTAAAAAACATTACTAACTAAATAAAATATTAACAAAATAACCCTCTTTTTCTATGGCAACCCGGTTGAAAGATAAATTGTATGAAAAAATCCTGGAATGGCGTCCACGCACAGAACGACTCCTGAAAGAATACGGCGATGTGGTAGTTGATAAAATTACTATTTCGCAACTAATCGGGGGGATGCGGGGCGTTAAATCCCTGGTGACTGATATTTCATACCTGGATCCTATCGAAGGAATTCGGTATCGTGGATATACCCTTCCAGAGGTATTCGAAAAACTTCCAAAGCCTAAAGGTGCAGCAATGCCATATGTTGAAGGGCTGTTTTATCTCCTGGTAACGGGCGATATGCCTACTGAAGATGACCTGCAGGATATTATCGATGAATTTAATAAGCGAAGGATATTGCCGCGTTATGTTTACGAGGTCATTGACGGTATGCCTTGCTGTAGTCATCCTATGGCTATTTTTTCGGCAGTAGTAACCACACTTAACCGCGAATCACTGTTTTCAAAAAAATACATGTCAGGTAAGTTGAACAAACTTGACTACTGGGATTCCACCTATGAAGATGCTTTGAACCTGATGGCTAAAATGCCTGAGATTGCAACCTATATCTATGCAAAACTTTATCGCGACGGAAAGAGGATTCAGTCAAATCCCTACCTCGACTTTGGTGGGAATTTCGCGCACATGATGGGAATTGGCAAACCATATGACGATGTAAGTCGTATGCATTTTATCATTCATGCTGATCACGAAGGTGGAAATGTGAGTGCACACACAGGGCATCTTGTAGCAAGTTCTCTTTCTGATATATACCTCTCAATCTCTTCTATGATCAACGGCCTGGCTGGCCCATTGCATGGTCTTGCTAACCAGGAAGTACTTCGCTGGTTGCAAGGGGTAATGGATAAAATGGATGGCCGTGTACCCAGTGAACAGGAAATGAAGCAATTTGTCTGGGACACACTGAAGTCAGGTCAGGTCATACCGGGATTCGGACATGCTGTGCTGCGTAAAACTGATCCACGGTATATGCTACAGCGTGAATTCTCACTCACTCATCTGCAAGAAGATCCTTTGTTCCAATATGTTGATCTGCTTTATAAGGTGGTTCCACCCATATTGCTTGAGCAGGGAAAGGCTAAAAATCCCTGGCCAAACGTGGATGCGCAGTCGGGAGTCATTCAGTGGTATTATGGGGTAAAAGAGTACGACTTTTATACTGTATTGTTTGGAATCGGCCGCTCTATCGGTATTTGTGCAAATATTATTTGGGACCGTGCCTTGGGCTACTCTCTCGAAAGGCCTAAATCACTTACTACAGCAATGCTTGAGGATCTCGCAGCAGGAAAAGAGATTATTGCTGAAGATTAGAAATTTATTGATTTGAAGATGAAAATATGCTGCGGCTGTCCTCAACAAGGGATGGCCGCCTTCTTTTTTAATCCAACACCCTTTATCTGTTCCGATGACCAGACAAAAAAATAGTACTCGAATCTGGAAAATGACACATATGATTACGCTTCGATATAGGATTGATTATAAATGTTTTTGATCGTTGATAAAACTTGTTTTAAAGATAATTGGGTATGAAAAATGTTGTTGTTTATTATAAATTTAAAACCACCTCCTTTGGTGGTGGTTATGTTCTGTTGGCTATGCCTGTAAATTAAACGTTACAGAAAAATTGAAGCGTTGAAAAAAGGTAACATAATTGATTACAAAAAAGAACGTTGAAAATAAAT
>JANXXZ010000578.1 GCA_025350385.1 Bacteroidales bacterium | reverse complement strand
GGCCTGCCTCACCACATCTATGAGCTTGAATTGCTGCAGATCAAGGTGGAAGGAACTGCGAAGAATTTCGGCATCCAGCGCAGGGCTTTGTGCTATCCCTACCGGCGGAAGCTGTGCTGTATCGCCCAGGAAGATCAGTTTGCAGTTTGTCCCGCTAAAAACATGATTAATAAGATCTTCAAGCAGGTCGCGCGACTGGAAAACAGTTCCCTCCGAAGCTGACCGGTCGTCAGGGATCATTGATGCCTCATCAACAATGAAAACAGTGTTTTTCAGGGTGTTCAGCATGAGTGTAAACGCCACATGTCCATCCTGGTCAAACCTGGGCCTGTAAAGACGACGATGAAGGGTAAAGGCAGGTTTGCCTGAATATCCTGATAGTACTTTAGCTGCCCGGCCTGTAGGAGCCAGTAACAGCGACTGGTATCCGGCCAGCGGAAGCGCTTTTACCAAAGCGCTGACTATAGTCGTTTTGCCGGTCCCGGCATAACCTTCAAGCAAAAACAAGGGAAAACGCCCGCTTCCTGATGTAATGAACAACGAAAGCAACCGGATGAGTTCCTCCTGGCTTTGTGTGGGCGAGTAGGGAAATTCTTTCAGGATTATTTCGCGAAAGCCTTTGGGATCCATCAATTAGTAATTATCATCTTCAGGAACAATAGAATTCATATTTATTTAAAGCATTGCTGTAGATTCCTGAAATCCATCAGCTCTGACAGGGAAAAGGGAGAAGCTTAGATGAGGATATGACCAGGTCGTGACAACATCAGAATGGGTATCCTATTCCGAAATTCCAGACCATTTTATTAAATCCAAAATCCTGGGGTTGGAACCATTGATCCGTAAGCCCGGGGTTTTTCATACGGAGTGCCAGGTCGATGCGGAAAAGGAAGAAAGAGAAGTCAAACCGGAATCCCAATCCCGCATCCATAGCCATTTGGTTTACAAAGCTTTGAACCTTGAAATCGCCATTGGGGAAGTCAGGATTCTGGTTCCTGAGCCAGACATTCCCGACATCGGCAAATAAGCCGCCGCTGAGGAATGCGTAAACCGGGAAACGGAATTCAAGAGAGCTGTGAAGTAAGATATCACCGGTGCGGTCGTAAGATACAGAGTCATTGATATACCCGCCGGGACCCAGCGATCGCAGCCTCCAGCCACGCATGTCGTTGGCGCCTCCAAGCCAGAAACTTTTCTCGAAAGGAATGGATACTGAATTGCCATAAGGTACCCCGGCACCACCAGTAATACGGAATGCTATCGTCCTTTTATTATACACTTTCCAGTATTTCCTGTAGTCAATGTCATAGCGTAAATATTGCGCATACCTTACCCCAAACCGTGTATAATATCCGCCTGAATTAAACTCTTTACCAGAAGCCTTGTCAATAATTCGAAATAGGTTGCCTGAGGTTTCGGCATTGACCCTGATATAGAACAGGTTCTTATCCTTACTTACGGTCTGGTTCGACCAGATGATACTATACCGGATCATGGTCAACAGGTGGTTGTTGTATTGCCCCAGGAACTGGGGGTCAGTGAGGCCGTTGAGGTATGCCTGGAAGGCTGAGTCCTTTACAATACCTACATAATTGAGCTCAAGAGGCGTAAAAATGTGCTTTACTTTTTGAGAGGTGTTCCATTGATAAGAACCCGAAAAAGTAGTGAGATTACGGGAATAATCAGGGCGAGACTCAAACCCGTATCCTGCGGTTAATGAAGTACGAGCCAGGTAATTTCGTTCAATGGTGTAAACAGGGAAGGGGAGAAGAAGCCTGGGGAAATCAATGCCCGTTTCGAATCCGGTTTCCACAGCGTTGAAAATACCCAGTTTCCTCACACTCGGTGTTTGTGGCAGGTTTACCTGCAATTCGGCGCTGGTGTTGATTTTGAAACGGAAGGTCTCTGCCCTTTTAAATATGTTCCGGTTCTGGTATAGTGCATTAAAACCCATACCCAGGCTGCCACTGGAGTTGGTGCCTTCTGTTCCGAGGTTATAAAAATTGACCGGGTTGCGTGTAAGCCTGATGGAACAATCAAGCCATTGCTTGTCAGCCGGCGCATTCAGGTCTTTGGAGGTTGATAATCCAATATTGGCCGACCGGATAACCGGTAAACCAATAAGCTTCTTATACGTATTTTTAATGACTTCCTGGCTGTAGGCCTGACCGGTGCGGAGAAGAATAACATTGGTAAAAGTGATGGGTTTAAGCCGGTTTTTCGCTCCGTGAATAAAATAAATCACCTGTTCAAGACTATCATGGTGGTGATACCGGAACCGGTAGGTAAGCGTATCATAATGTCCTGTGACTAACAGCGCCTGCTCAACATCCGGCATTACATAAATATTACGGATGAAGTAGCGTTGAATGGCATTTTGAGAAACAGAATCGTTGGATTGTGTATTGCTTTCCTGTAATTTTTTTATTACCAGGGTCAGATTGGCTTTCAGGTTACCCGTAGCAGTATCGACACGGTAGGTGATATTAGCTTTTGAAAAATTGTAGTATCCTTTGTTTCGCATGTTCATTGCGATGCGGTCGCGTTCATCATCGAGCAGGTAAGTGTCGAAGATAATACCAGTATGCAGGAGGCTCGAAAGGGTATCAGGGTAGAAGTAGGTGCCAAATAAACTGTCAGGAATTGTATAGCTAATATGGTTGATAGTATATGGTTTCCCTGTTTTGATATGATAGGTAACGGTTGCTGTTGCCTTCTTAAACCGGAAGCTGTGTGTAAGATCTGGGTGGTAAAACCCCTTGTTACGAAGGTATGCTTTGATATTAAATTCTGATCTGAATGCCAGGGTAGTATCAAGGATAACGGGTTGCGAACCGAATTTTTCCCTGAGCCATTTCTTGAACCTGGTTTGTTTCCCCTTTGAAGTAGATTCATACATCCAAACCCCCGGCCTGAAAAGGGTAAGCTGGCTTGGAGTGGCTTTCTGCTGAATAAAACCCTCCACTTCATCTGCAGCAATCAATGGGTTGTCGGTTTTAACCGAATTCCGGATAAGTAAATACCCTCCCCGGCGTTGTATTTTCTTGCCGGGATTGCAAGCC
>JANXXZ010000565.1 GCA_025350385.1 Bacteroidales bacterium | reverse complement strand
CGTGACACCGGCATAGTTGGATGTGGCAAAGGGGAGAAACTCCTGTCCTGTTGCAGTAAGAAACAGAGCGAAAACGATGACGAAAACGTGTAGGATCTTCTTCATAGTATTGATAACAATGTGGTTAATTTATCAAAGGTAAGATAATTAGGACAAAAAAACGACTTTAAATGACAAATGTATAAGTTATTTCCGACCCGGACAGCAGACTGTTATTGCCATTCATCGCTTTTTCCTGAATCAGGACTGATTAGTCGTACTTTTGCATCTGGTCTGATTATTAATCCGGTCTTTCGCAATTAGTAATACCTCACAAGTCAGGCATTATGACTGTTGAGAATCATTTCATGCAGTTGCTTACGGAACTGCAGCCTATTTATGGAAAGGAAGAAGCCCGAGCCATAGCTTACGGCTTGCTTGAGCATTTTCTACAACTTCCGAAATCAGGGTTATTACTGCGGTTTGAAAATGAAATCACTCATGCAGTCCAGGCTAAATTAAGGGTAGCTGCTGATGAACTGATTGCTCATAAGCCGCTTCAATATGTTACCGGTAAAACCTGGTTCTATAGCAAGGAGTTTATGGTTAATGAACATGTGCTGATTCCCCGGCCAGAAACGGAAGAAATTGTTCAGGCAATTATTAATGAGATCAAGGTAATTGGTCAAATGCCTGTCCCATTCAGAATCCTGGACATCGGGACTGGGAGTGGATGCATAGCAATTTCAATTAAAAAGGAATTTCCTGAAGCGGAAGTTACAGCAATTGATATTTCGGACCAGGCACTTAAAGTTGCAACTACCAATGCGCAGATGAACGAAGTCCTGATCAGTTTCAGTTGCTTTGACATTCTAAATACTTCTGATACCTGTTTATTGCCGCAATTTAATTATATCGTCAGCAATCCTCCCTATGTTACAGCGGCTGATAAAGCCCTGATGCGGCGGAATGTGCTTGATTATGAACCTCATACTGCCCTTTTTGTGCCGGATGATAATCCTTTGCTGTTCTACAAAGCAATCGCTGTTTTTGCTGTTGAAAAATTAATCTCAGGTGGGGTTGCCTGGCTGGAGACTAATGAACAGTTTGGTGAAGAAGTAAAAGCCCTTTTCAATACAATGGATTTTGCTGAAACAAGTGTAATTAAAGATTTAAGGCAAAAGAACCGGTTTGTAAGAGCAATCCGAAGATGATCTGTTTATCACTCTAACCTTCTGACCCTCCGACCTTCCAACCCTCCAACCTTCCGACCCTCTATCCTTCCGGCCCTCCGACTCTCCAACCCTCTCACCTTTCAATGAGATAACCAAAAACAACATTGCCAAATACGCAAATTATTAATCAATCACCACTCTTGCAACTGGTTTGAAATAAAACTGTATTTTTGAGCCCGTACAAATCTCTAAAAGAACCGATTCCAATGACCGAAAAGATCAGAACAACCTTACGCGATTCCAAGGCTGCCCGGTGGACTGCTTTGCTGATAGTTGCGTTCACCATGTTTGCCGGCTATTACCTGGCCGATGTAATGGCGCCGCTCAAGGGCCTTCTCGAAAATGAACTCACCTGGACAAGTACTGAATACGGTTTTTTTACCTCGGCTTATGGCTGGTTTAATGTGTTCCTGGGGTTCCTTATTATTGGAGGTATTGTTCTTGATAAAATGGGAGTTCGTTTTACTGGAATGGGGGCAGCAATTATTATGGTTGCAGGAACTGCTATAAAGTATTGGGCAGTATCAACTCATTCTCTGGACGGGATGATCCTATTTGGCTGGAAAGGTCAGGTGATGGTTGCTGCTATTGGTTATGCAATATTTGGGGTCGGAGTTGAAGTCGCTGGAATAACAGTTTCCAAAATTATAGTCAAATGGTTTAAGGGTCATGAAATGGCCTTGGCTATGGGACTTCAATTGTCGATTGCCCGGCTTGGAACTGCTCTTGCGCTAGCAACATCTTTGCCCATTGCTAAAGCTTTTGGACATGTTTCGGCACCAGTGCTGATTTGCTTAATTATGCTCTGTATTGGTCTTATTGCTTTTTTTATTTACACTTTTCAGGATAAGAGATTGGATGCTTCTGTTGTAGCTGATAACATCGGCAGAGAAGTTGAGCCTGAAGAAGAATTTAAAATGAGTGATATCCTTTCAATTATCACGAACAAAGGTTGGTGGTATATAGCAATTCTTTGCGTGTTGTTTTACTCCGCGGTATTCCCGTTCCTCAAATATGCCACAGATTTGATGATTCAGAAATTTCACATAAATGAATATTGGGCTGGATCTATACCATCTTTGCTTCCAATTGGAACTATTTTGCTTACTCCTCTCTTTGGGAATCTATATGATCGCAAAGGAAAAGGAGCCTCAATTATGATTCTTGGAGCAATATTCATCATTTGCGTTCATGCAATATTCGCAGTGCCTTTTCTGAATAACTGGGTAATTGCTGTGTTGCTCATTTTAGTTCTTGGAGTTGGATTTTCACTTGTCCCATCTGCAATGTGGCCTTCTGTTCCCAAAATCATACCTGAACGGCAATTGGGAACAGCCTATTCTTTGATCTTCTGGGTTCAGAATTGGGGACTCATGGGCGTTCCTCTATTGATTGGATGGGTAGTAGATAAGTTCTGCTTTATAGGATATTTTTCTTTACTTGGAACAGGATTTATTACAGTACAGGGAGATCAGATTACAAAAGCGGTAGCTAAAAATAATACGGTATATGAGTTATCAGAGGGTGGCCAAATCAGCAGAATTGATTCAGTATTTAAAATTACTCAGTTCATGCAAAGAAGCCAGGATGGCCTGATGAATTCAGTTATTACCACTCGTAAAGATACTATAGGAAGCGAATTTATTTATTTGAATGAAATAAAGAATATTCAGGAAAAGAAAGTAATTGAAGTACCTGTTTATGCCTATACCTATGTTGATAGTAAATCGAAGAAAGAGAAACAAGTTACAATAGATCATTTTATTGACTCAAATGGTAAAAATGTTTCAAAATATAATAATGTTAGGTCCTTTTACAATTATACATTCCCCATGCTGATCTTTATGTCTTTCGGATTGCTTGCCCTTGTCTTTGCATTCCTCCTCAAAGCCGAAGACAAAAAGAAAGGCTATGGTCTTGAAATGCCTAATATCAAGAGTTAATTGCAGCATTAATTAACATTGTTTTAATGCCGGGCGAAGATCAGTAACTTCGCCCGGTTTATTTTAAAGGCTGATATGCATGTCGTATAAAGATTACCATAGTATTTTTGCATTCCTAATAAATTGTTTATGAAAAGAAACCTGGTCAGCTTTTTCCTTTTACTTGTTATTACTCCTATTCTTTTTGCCGGTGATCCGGGCGGGTCAAAAAAGAAAACCAAGCCTCCAAAGAACATTATCCTGATGATCGGCGATGGAATGGGTACTGCGCAGGTTTATGCCGGTCTTACAGCCACTCATGATAAACTGAACATTGCCCGCTGCCCTATAAGCGGTTTTGTAAAAACGTTTTCGGCCGACAATTATATCACTGATTCCGGTGCTGGATCCACAGCATTTGCTACAGGGCATAAAACGAACAACGGGTACATCAGTGTAAGTCCGGCCGGTGATAAGCTTCCGACTATCCTCGAAATTGCAGAAAAACATGGCCTTGCCACCGGCCTGGTAGCCACTTCATCCATCACCCATGCCACGCCTGCCGGTTTCATTGCTCATACCAGCAACCGGGGCAACATGGAAGATATAGCGCTTGATTTTCTGAAAACGGATATTGATGTGTTCATCGGGGGCGGGTATAATGACTTCGCTCTCAGGAAAGATAGCCTGAATCTTATCGACAGCCTGAGAACTCATGGATATTTTGTGGCCCGCGACCTGAAAGATGTCGATCTGCCCCTGGTTACCAGGTTAGGAGCTTTGCTTGCCGCCGGGCAGATGCCCCGTATGGCTGCCGGTCGTGGTAATATGTTGCCTGATGCCACTGAAATGGCACTAAAAATACTTAAAAGGAATAAAAAAGGGTTCTTCATTATGATTGAAGGCTCGCAAATTGACTGGGGCGGCCATGATAACAACCTTGATTATATCGTGGAAGAAATGGTTGATTTTGATAAGGCAGTGGGTAAAGCGCTCGATTTTGCTGGTAAGAATGGGGAAACCCTCGTGATAGTCACAGCTGATCATGAAACCGGTGGACTGGCCATTACCGGTGGTGATATGCAGAAAGGAACAGTAACAGGGAGTTTTGTTTATAAAGATCATACAGGTGTGATGGTTCCGCTTTTTGCATATGGTCCCGGCGCCGAAAAGTTCAGCGGAATAATGGATAATACGGATGTGAATAAGAAGTGTATGGCGTTGTTCGGGTTTTGAGCAGACAAGAGGCACATGTATACGTGATGACAAGGCGACTGGGCGATAAGGTGACTGGGCGACAGGGCGACATGTTGAAGGATTCTCCCCTCAATAACAATCATTATACAGCAGACAGCAGACGGCAATCAGCACTTAGCACACAGCACACAGCACTAAGCACTAAGCACAGCACTGAGCACTTTACACCAAGCACCTTATACCAGAATCAAATATAAGTATTACGCAAATGAATATTCTCATTGTTTCGGCTACGTCACTCGAAATAGAACCACTGGTCAAGGAATTGGGCAAAGGAAGGATCCTGCAGCCTAATCTTACCAGGTATCTCTTTAACAAGATTTTGGTGGATGTTCTGGTGACAGGAGTTGGAATGGTGTCAACTGCTTATTGGACCGGCATAACGCTTCAGAACCGCAAATACGACGCAACAATAAATGCCGGGATTTGCGGGAGTTTTAACAGGAAACTGCAATTGGGAGATGTGGTAAATGTTACAAGCGATTTTTTCCCTGAAAAGGGAGCGGAGTCCGGCGAATATTTCCTTTCGCTGATTGACCTTAAACTCCTTGAACTCGACGAATTTCCATTTACTGATGGTAAACTGGTGAATGATTCAGTCTTTAAAAGTGAAACACTCGGCGGTTTGCATGAAGTTTCTGGGGTTACTGTGAATACAATTCATGGAAACGTTGAAAGCATATCCCTGTTCACTGAGCTTTACAAAGTGGATGTGGAAACCATGGAAGGAGCAGCTTTCTTTTTTGCTGCTTTTCAACAGCAAGTCCGCTGCCTGCAAATGAGGGCTGTTTCAAATTATGTGGAACCCCGTGATACCAGCCGTTGGAAAATTCCCCTGGCAATCCACAACCTGAACCAGGTGTTGTTCGCTATGTTGAATGAGTAATAATTTCGAATTTCGGATCTCGGATTTCGATTTTGGATTTCGGATCGCGGATCTCAGATAATTATTATCCTATAATCTCAGCCTTGAAACTCTGATTCCAACAACCTAAAATAAAAAAACCGAAATCCGAAATCAACAATCCGAAATCCACATGAAACTAACCCTCGGCTTTTCTCCCTGTCCCAACGATACCTTCATTTTCGATGCGTTGGTTCACCATAAAATCGATACCGAAGGACTTGAGTTTGATTTTTTATTAGCGGATGTGGAAGAATTGAATCGTAAAGCATTTGCCTGGGAACTGGATGTTACCAAGGTGAGTTTTCATGCTTTTCTTTTCGTGACCGATCGTTATATCTTGCTTGATTCAGGTTCAGCACTTGGTTTCGGGGCCGGCCCACTGGTCATAAGTAAAAAAGAAATTTCCCTCGAAGGCCTGGCAGGGAAAAGAATTGCCATACCTGGCCGCTATACTACGGCTAATCTGCTATTTTCGCTGGCTGTTCCCGGGAGTGTAGATAAGAAAGAAATGCTGTTTTCCTGCATTGAACAGGCAGTACTGGATAACACAGTGGATGCAGGCCTAATAATTCATGAAAACCGTTTTACCTACCAGGATAAAGGCCTGCTTAAGGTAGCCGACTTTGGTGATTTCTGGGAAAAGCTTACCGGGAAGCCAATACCGCTTGGCGGCATCATTGCCAGGCGATCGCTACCTGATGATATTTTGCATCGCCTGAACCGCTCACTTAAACGATCTGTAGAATTCGCCCTGGCCAATAACGGGTTAAATGATTTTATCCGTTGCAATGCCCAGGAAATGAACGATGAAGTCATGCGCAAACATATCGATCTTTATGTCAATGAATTTTCCGTGAATCTCGGAACAGAGGGAAAGGAAGCTGTAAACATGCTTATTGACAAATCTGTTGAAAGAGGAATAGTAAGCAAAGCTCCGGTGAATATTTTCCTCTCTTCCCTGGACCGGTCGTGACATTCATCAACAGATCATTTCATTTGAAAGTTATGATCACTCTCAGGTTTGAGTGATAGGTGCAAGAATTTGTACTTCATGATGATTTAACATGGCCTCCTTATATTGCAGTTTAATTCTTAATTTTGCTCTTCAATTAAAATAAAGACTTTGTTCCCATTCAGTAAATTTCCATTCATTCTTCTCTTACTCATTTCTTTCCTGGTTGCTCTGAATACAAGCGCCCAGATAGAAAAGGGCGGTACTCCGCGAAGTTTCAACTTGAAGGATTCTTTTCAGGCAGCGGTTTCTCTTACAATAACTCCTCCTGATATAAAGGCAATTAACGAGGAGGATCTCCGTG